>JAACTI010000488.1 GCA_009993495.1 Deltaproteobacteria bacterium
CCTGCTTCAGCCTGGCCATCGAACTCTCCGTTTACTTATCTACGATTTCGTTACATTTTTTGCAGTAACGAACTCTGCTGCTATCATCGAGGGTACGAATGCCGGTACGCGTAGCATCGCCACAAGAAGCACAGACCAGCATAACATTTGATATGCTCAGGGCTGCTTCCTTTTCGACAATTCCACCTTCTGGCTGTACCTGGGTCGGGCGTGTATGCCGTTTAATCAGATTAAGGCCTTCCACGACAACGCGACCCTTGGCTGGAAATACGCGCAAAATCTTACCCGTTTTGCCTTTTTCCTTGCCGGCGATTACCTTGATCATGTCATTTTTTTTGACATGCAATTTAGCTATTGACATGCGTCTGTCTCTCCACCAATGACGTATTAAAGGACTTCCGGTGCTAACGACACAATCTTCATAAAGTGACGCGCACGCAATTCCCGTGCGACGGGCCCGAAGATACGTGTTCCGATCGGATCGTTACCTGCGGTCACAACCACCGCAGAATTATTATCGAAACGGATGTAAGAACCGTCGGCACGGCGGACTTCCTTGGCTGTACGCACAATCACCGCACGCACAACATCACCCTTTTTCACTTTCGAGTTGGGCAGAGCTTCCTTGACGCTACAAATAATCACGTCGCCGATCCCTGCATACTTGCGCTTCGAGCCTCCCGGAACCTTGATACAGCACAGCTTTTTGGCACCGGAATTATCAGCCACGCTGAGCATGGTCTGCATCTGAATCATGATTCGTTCTCCTAGGCAGTAACAGCTTTTTCAAGTACTTCGCTGACCCGCCAACGCTTATCTTTAGACAGCGGTCGCGTTTCCACAATCAGCACCTTGTCACCAACACCACAACCGTTGGCTTCATCGTGAGCCTTGCAGTTGACCTTGCGTTTAATGAATTTTTTATAAATTTTGTGTTTCACAAGACGATCGACACGCACGACAACGGTCTTATCCATCTTGTCACTCACCACAATACCTGTCCGGGTTCTCCGGGTACCACGTTGCTTTTCCATGATTATCCTCACCTTATGCGTCAAGTTTCTGATTTAAAACTGTCTTGACGCGGGCGACATCCTTGCGAATCTGCGACAGTCGAGCCGAGTTTTCAAGGTGCCCGGTGTGCAATTGAAAACGCAGATTAAACATTTCCTGCTCAAGTTCAGATGCTTTAGATTTCAATTCGTCAACATTGAGATCTCTGATTTCACTCGCTTTCAT
>JAACTI010000176.1 GCA_009993495.1 Deltaproteobacteria bacterium
GTTTGTAGAGGGCATAGGCGTTGGCCAGGCCTTCGAAGAGGTTGTTCTGCCCACCAAAGACCGCGCCGTCTTCGGTCATGGCATCACTGGTCGCCGCCGCCGGCTCGCGGTAGTGGCGGTTAAAGGTGCTGCGGAAATAGGAGGCACAACCCTGTGAACCGTGGACAAAGGGGAGCGCTCCTTCGAAAGAGCTGGCGACCATTTGTGCTCCCAAAGGCTGGCAGGCGTGAGCCGGGTTGACCACCAAAGCGGTGCGCTCAAAATTTTTCTCTTTGTATTCTTCGCTATTGATCCAATTTTTAACCCGCTCGATCTCTTCGGGCGAATGTTCGGTGACTTTTTTCAGCGTCACTGCCGCTTCTGTGCTCATATCTATCTCCTCTCCGGGGACTCATCCGTCCCACGGCAGATTGTTTGCTTACGTAAGGACACCCCTACGAAATTTTTTTAAAAAGGACTCTTGACCAGACCCCAGGTGGGCGAATTGATTGCCATGTCGATATCGCGGGCGAAGATTTTGAAGCCTTCGTAACCGTGATAAGGCCCCGAGTAATCCCAGCTGTGCATCTGGCGGAAGGGAATGCCGGCCTTCTGGAAAACGTACTTTTCCTTGATGCCGCTGCCGACCAGATCGGGCTTGAGTTCTTCGACAAATTTTTCCAGCTCGAACTCGGAGACGTCATCGTAGATCAATGCGCCTTTGGCCATTTCCGGGGCGGTGCGGTCATAGTCGTCCTGATGAGCAAACTCGTAACCGGCACCGGTGATCTGAATGCCAAGGTCTTCGTAGGCTCCGATGGTGTGACGCGGGCGCAGACCACCGACAAACAGCATGGCGGTTTTGCCTTCGAGACGCGGTCGGTACTCGGCGAGGACATCATCCATCTCTTTGCGATATTTTTTGATGACCTTTTCAACGTTTTTTCTGATTTTGTCATCAAACTGTTTGCCGATGGCTCGCAGACTCTCTTCAATTTTGGTCGGACCGAAGAAGTTGTACTCAAGCCAGGGGATATTCCACTTTTCTTCCATGACCTTGCACATATAGTTCATGGAGCGGTAGCAATGGATCAAATTGAGCTTGACCTTGTTGGTGGCCGCAATTTTTTCGATTTCCCCATCACCGGTCCAGACACTCTTGACGGTAAGACCAATCTCTTCGAGAATCGGCTTGGCCGCCCAGACGTCACCACCGATGTTGTAGTCACCAATCAGGGCCACGTCGTAGGGACCGACCTCTTCGGCGAACTCGTATTTACCGATGACGTGGTCGCGGATCGAATCGTTACTGATGTGGTGACCCAATGACTGGGAAACACCGCGAAAACCCTCGCAATTACAGGGCACCACTAACTTGTCGAGCTCTTTTTCCATCTTCTTGGCGACGGCATTGATATCGTCACCGATCAGGCCAACCGGACACTCGGAGAGCACCGACAACCCCTTGTTGAGCGGGAAAAGTTCATTGGCCTCACGCAGCAGGGTTTCGAGCTTCTTGTCGCCGCCATAGACAATGTCGCGTTCCTGAAAATCACTGGTGAAATCCATGGGGAAAGAAGTGACGCCAGGAATGCCGTGCATTAAATTACGCCGGGTGCCCCAGCTATAAACGCCGCAACCGATGGGGCCGTGGGACACGTGCACCATGTCGCGAATCGGCCCCCAGACCACCCCCTTGGCCCCGGCATAGGCGCAGCCACGCTGGCTCATAACGCCGGGAACAACTTTTTTGTTTGACTTGACCGCGCAGCTGGAGACACTCGGCTCATTGGCCCCGAGGTGCGGTTTACGCTTCTTGGCTGCTTTCTCCGGCATTTCAGCCAGAGTGTCGGCAATCAATTTTTCGGTTTTTTCTATGGTGATACCCTCAATGGGCTTGCGCTCTGCCATGGTTTTTACTCCTTATTGAACTCAAGAATTTGCAGCGGTTTCACACCCGGTTGCTTTACTCACTCAAGCCGCCAAGTCGCTCAGACAATCACGACCCTGGTTCCAGGTTACGGCAAAAACTTTGACCTTTTCGCCCTTTGCGTCTTAGCGGCTTTACCTGAGACAGCTTTTGCTTTTGCCCTTAAGCGTTTTCCGCCACGCCGACGATTGCCTCGTCTTCGGCTTCCATAATGCCAAACTCCATCAGCAGCTCTTCAAGTTCTTCCATCTCAAGAGGGGTCGGCACCACAAACATTTCATTTTCGGCTATTTTCTGTGCCAGCTGGCGATATTCTTCAGCCTGCTTGTGCTCGGGAGAATATTCAATAACTGTCATCCGACGCAGTTCGGCGCGCTGCACCTGATTGTCCCGCGGGACGAAGTGGATCATCTGGGTGCCGAGGCGCGCAGCCAAAGCCTCGATGAGCTCAGCCTCAAGGTCGGTATTACGACTGTTGCAGATCAGCCCGGCGAGGCGCACGCTGCCGGATTCGGCGTACTTGCAAATACCTTTACAGATATTATTCGCAGCGTACATGGCCATCATTTCGCCGGAAACAACGATATAAATTTCCTGTGCTTTGTTCTCACGGATCGGCATGGCGAAGCCGCCGCAAACAACGTCGCCGAGCACGTCGTAGAAGACAAAATCGAGGTCGGGGGTGTAGGCGCCTTCTTCTTCACAAAAGTTGATGGCGGTAATTACGCCACGGCCAGCGCAACCGACACCCGGCTCGGGGCCGCCGGACTCGACACATTTAATGCCGCCATAACCGACTTTGAGCACATCGGCCAGTTCGAGATCTTCGACTGTGCCGAGCTCACGCACCTTATCCATGACGGTGGTCTGGGCTTTGGCGTGCAAGATCAAACGGGTGGAATCGGCCTTGGGGTCACAACCAATAATCAGCACCTTTTTACCCAGCTGAGCCAGCCCGGCGACGGTGTTCTGTGTGGTGGTTGATTTACCGATGCCGCCCTTGCCATAGATCGCGATCTGACGCATTTTTTTCTCTGCCATGACTTTTGTTCTCCTTGAATAGGGGAAGGGTCATCTCCCTTCCCGAGTGAGGTGGTTTGCACTCGGTTGAATCAGCGGCGGCATCTCCGTTGATGGGGCAAAGCTGGTGCCCGAGGTCAAACCTGGTTGAAAAACAAAACAGCCCGCCCTTCCGCTCCTTGCGGAAGAACAGGCTGCATTGCCAAAGGTGGCGCGAACCTTGCGCCCAAAAACAAATAAACCCGAAAATCCTCACGGAAATTCGGGCGACCTTGCCAGATAACCACAAACCACAACTCTGTGCTCTGTGACTTGACTTCCTGTTAGCACGAGGTGTGCCAAATAAGATAATTTACTTTAACCTGCTGATTTTAAATCGTTTGTCTAGTGCCTTGAGCGGAAACATATCTGCGATTGCCCAGATTTTCAGCAGCATCGGTTAAAGAGTGAGCAGACAGGCCGCACTAAGTTGCTGCGGCCCAGCGGCCACTGGCGAGGAACCAAAGAGCGGCCAGCAGTTGCAGCGCAATCAGCACCGCAAAGGCCCAGGCATAACCGCTGGCGGCGTAATGCCCTGCGGCGCTGACCGGCCAGAGGCCGATGATGGCACCGATCAGCCACTGGGCGCCAAAGGCTCCAACAAAGACCAGCAAGTTGAGGCTGGTGGTGCAGCGTCCGCTGAGGGCCGACGCAAAGGACTGGCTCAGCACCGCATAGGTAAGAATTCCGGCGGTGCCGAAAAAGCCGAAGGCCAGCCAGAGGGGCCGGGCAAACCCAGGCAGCAACACCAGTAGCAACTGAACCAGGTTAAAAAGCAGCATTCCCCACAGGGCCAAATGCATGACCGGAATTCCACGGCGCGCCAGACGCCCGGCCAGCTGCCCGAAAGCAAAATACCCAAGGGTCATGGCCAGGGCAATTCCCCAGAGCATATCCGCCGACTGGCTGCGGTCGAACCCTGCCATATCGCGCAGCCAGGGCCCTGACCAGAGGCCCTGAATCGACAGATACGCTGACTGGCTGGCGACGGAAACCGGAGCTATGCGCCAGAAAACCCGGCTGCGCAACACACTTCCCAGACCATGCAGCTGACTGCGCAATTTTTCTCCCGCGCCGGTCGGCTGTTCGGGCACCAGAGCGAAAATCCCCAGCGCCGCGACCAAGGTCAGGGCTGCCAGCCCACCAAAAACACCCCGCCAGTCACTGAGCTCCAAAGCCGCCTGCACTGGGGTGGTCGCGGTCAGGGCTCCCAGCCCGCCGGAAACCATCTGCATGCCATTGGCAAAGGGCAAACGATCGGGAGGCAGCCAGCAGGCAAAGGCCTTGAAGGCCGCCATCAGACAGGCGGAAACCCCCAGCCCAATCAGGGCGCGTCCCAGCAGTAGCCCGCCGAGGGAATCGGCCAGGGCGAAGACCAGAGCTCCGGTCGCCGCAAACAAAAGCAGCACGGCTTCGACGCGCCGCGAGCCGTAACGATCGAGGAACACCCCCAAGGGGAGCTGGCAGGCGGCGAAGGTCAAAAAATAACTCGATGTCAACAGCCCGAGATCCGCCGGGCTCAAGCCGATATCGACCACCAGATCGGGAGCAATGACCGCGTTGACGGTGCGAAAGAGGTAAGAGACGAAATAGCCCAGACCAAAGGGGACAAACAAACGCCAGAGCAAAAAAACACCCCTGGGTTCAGATGAAGAGCGGGGGGACGCGAACATAACTTTTTGGCTTTCGACAAAAATGTCTGACAGAGAGATAACCCCGGTCAGCCTAATCGAAGCCACGCCTTTGAACAAGCAGAATTCCGCCGGAAGGATTTCTCTCTCCCCCCCCATAGGGTCATCGCGCCTGATGGTTACATCAGAGACAAGCGCAGGGGGATCATGGAGGAGCGGCTGAAACCCTGACGTTGATAAAAGCGCTGGGCGCTGAGATTGTCGCTGTCCGTCAGCAGGGTGATGCGACGACAACCGTTGCGGCGGGCATAACGCACCGCCGCATCGAGCAGGCGGCTGCCCAGCCCGCAGTTGCGCTGGCTGGGTGCAACCACCATATCTTCCAGCAGGGCGACGCGTGTACCCAGGGCGGTTGAAACGGTATAGAGCAGATTGACCATGGCGACAATCTGTCGGCCCTCGCGGGCAACAAGGATCATGCCCGTCGCGTTATCCGTCAAAATCATCTGCAAGCCGCGCCGCTGGGCCGCCTGGTCGGGGGTAAATTCGGCCTCCTGTTCAAACAGCTGGCTCAGCAGCTCACAGAGGGCGGGAATATCGGCCAGAACCGCCGGTTCGATCAGCACCTGCATTTCTCCCCGTTTTCCTCTGCGCAAAGAATCCGGTCAAGTTGCAGCGCAAAGGTGAGATCCTGCCCCGCAAGGGCGTGATTACCATCGAGGACAACATGGGTTTCACCGACATCTATAAGCCGCATCAGCCGCGAAGAACCATCGGCAAAATCGACACTTAACGCAGCCCCCACCGTCAATTTCCGTTCCGGCGGAAAAGCGCTGCGCGCCAGACGCAGCAGATTTTCCTCGGTGCGCAAACCATAGGCATCTTCTGCACTTAACAGGATATTGCGGGCTTCTTTGGGGCGCATACCGATAATCTCATTTTCCAGGGCGGGGAAAATCTCACCATCGCCCAGAGTAATAACCAAAGGATCATTCGCGGTCGCCTGATCAAAAATGCGCCCGTCGTCGAGGGTACCGATATAGCTGATGACAACGCGATCACCAAGTTTTGCGTATTTCATGCGGGACTCCTGTCTTTGCTGATGAATCTCTCTTTTTTGCGGGTGGAGACGGCGGACAGATGAGCAGAAAACGATCATCCAGCCATTTTGCCAGGCGCGGCCGGACATCTCGCCAGTCGAGCCCTCCCCCGCCGCATCCGGGTCGCGGCACCACAATCTGCGTCCAGCCCCGTTCATTGGCCAATTGCTGAAGTTCCTGGCCCGAGCGTTCAATCAGGCGCAGATCGGGACATTCGTAGGGACTGTTTTCAACCGGAAAACTAACCAGCCGAGGTTCCAGCTCATAGACGTGGTTCCCCTGGGCCTTGATCCACTGCCCCAAGCGTTCGGCCACGCCCGGAAAGCGCTCCCGGGCCTGTCGCGCACAACCGCGCGGCATAAGAGCGCGCCCCTGGCGATCGACCAACCCGCCGGTGGTAATGACCACCACCAGGCCCTGGTCATGGTAATCCCAGAGGTTGCCCATTACCTCCTTCATGGGCGCGGGTCAGGTGAGGATTCCGCAAAGTCTCCAGCCGCGTCCATCAGGGCATCGAAGATCATCTCGCGCGTCGTAATAAAACCGGGCAACTGGTCAAGGATTTCTTCCATGCGCTGTAAAACGGTTTGATCCTGGGTGCCGAGTGTGTCCATCACCGTTTCGAACATAGGAATGACCTCGTAGAGGTCGTAACGGTCAAATGGGCGCGCATCGGGCTTCCCGCTAAACTTTGGCAGATCGCGGTTGTCTTTGTTGCGCGGATAACG
>JAACTI010000489.1 GCA_009993495.1 Deltaproteobacteria bacterium
CGAATCGGCCGCCAATGGCCGTGAAGGGCTGGCACGCTATTGCGAGGAATGTTTCAATGTCGTGCTCCTCGATGTCAAAATGCCCGAAATGAACGGGGTCGAGGTTTTAGAACGTATGCGCGAGCATTCGAGTGTTCCCGAAATTATCATGTTTACCGGACACGGCGACATTGAAACTGCGGTGCGCTGTATCAAGCTGGGAGCCTACGATTACCTGACCAAACCGGTGAAATTAGATGAGCTGGAAATTGTCCTCGACAAGGCCCATGAAAAAAACCACTTGCGGCGCGAGAATATCAATCTGCGCCTGGAAATCGGCCGTCTGGAAAACCATCAGATCGTGGGCAAAAGCCAACTGATCCAACAGGTACTGACCACCGTCAAGCGCTGGGGTGCTACCGATGAACATGTTTTGGTCACAGGCGAAAGCGGCACCGGCAAGGAACTCGTCGCGCGTGCAGTCCACGACGCCAGTAAACGGGTTGACAAACCTTTTGTCACCGTCAACTGCGGTCGTCTGGATGCGCATACCGCCGAAAGTGAGCTTTTCGGCCACATGCAGGGCGCCTTTACCAGCGCCAACAAAGCGCGCGCCGGGCTGTTCGAGCTCGCCGACAACGGCACCCTGTTTATGGACGAAATTTCGGAAATGTCTCTGGATGTCCAGGTTAAACTGTTGCGCGTTCTCGAAACCGGGTGCTTCCGCCGCCTCGGTGGCAGCCGTGATATTCAGGTGGATGTGCGCTTTGTGTTTGCTTCCAACAAAAATTTAACCGCCTGCATTGAGCGCGGCGAATTCCGCGAAGATCTCTACCACCGCATTAATCTGCTGCCCATTGCCCTGCCCCCCTTGCGCGAACGCCAGGAAGATATTCTCCCCCTGACCCTGCACTTTTTACAAACCACAGACTACCGCAACAATGAAACCTGGGAACTCACCGATGAAGCCCTCGCCGCCCTCAATTCCCATCACTGGCCGGGCAACGTACGCGAACTGAAAAACACCATCAAGCGCGCCTGTATCCTCGCTCTGGAACCGGTTATTTCCGCCGACCTGCTGCCCTTTTCCCCACGCATGGCCCCCCTGGTGCAGAGCAGTGAAGTTGCTTCCAGCCCACAAACCCCCCTATGGATGGTGGAAAAGGAGCATATCGGCAAGGTCTTGCGCACCGTCGATGGCAACAAAAGCCGCGCTGCCAAAATCCTCGAAATCGACCGTAAAACCCTCTACACCAAAATTGAGCGTTACGCCCTCGAAGAGAATTAAAGCAAATA
>JAACTI010000490.1 GCA_009993495.1 Deltaproteobacteria bacterium
TTGAAGGTGTCAAGCCTGGTGGTTTGCACCCAGCAGCAGCCGGTGGGAATTTTGACCGATCAGGATTTGCGTAACAAGGTCGCCGCTGCGGGCCTGTGCTCCAAGCATCTGTGCGTCGCCGAGGTCATGTCAAGCCCGGTGATTCAGGTCAATGCCGCAACCGCCCTCTATGAAGCCCTCTACCGCCTGTCACGCTATAAAATTCGCCGTTTGGTAGTGACGGACGACCAGGGCGGGCTGTTTGGTATTTTATCTGATTCGGATATTTTGCGCATTCACACCCGTTCGCCTCAGCAACTGGTGCTGGAAATCGCAGAGGCCGAACAGGTTGAGCAGCTCAAAGAGTTGCACCAGCGGGTGGGTCAGCTGGTGCATTACCTCGTCGGTACCGGGGTCGCAACAGTCGAACTGGTGCGCCTGGTGGCCCACCTCAATGACCGCATCCTCATGCGCCTGACCGAATTGTTACTGGCGCAGGACTTTGCCGACATGACTGAAGATTTCAGCTTTATGGTTTTGGGCAGCGAGGGCCGCAAGGAACAAACCCTGACCACCGACCAGGACAATGCGCTGATTTACGCCGACGGCCTGGCACCCGAGCAGCTGCGCACCCTGGAGTCCTTCAGCCATGCCCTGATTGAAGGCTTGATCGCCATCGGCGTGCCACCCTGCCCTGGCGGCATCATGGCAAAAAATCCCACCTGGCGGCGCAGCCTCAGTCAATGGCAGGCGGTGCTCGAAAACTGGTTTGCCTCCCCAACGCCTGAAAATATCATGAAGGTCAGTATGTTTGCCGATCTACGCCGACTCTATGGCTCCTCGGTTCTAACGCAAAGACTGCAAACCTCGGTCGCCGGCTGCCTGCGCGGTAATGATTTATACCTGAGCCAGATGGTTGCCAATCTGCTGCGCTTTGATGTCCCTCTGGGCTGGTTCGGCGGGCTGAAAAGCACCAAAGGGGAAAAGTCCGGCTGGCTGGATATTAAAAAAGCCGGTATTTTTGCCATTACCGAAGGGGTCAAAATTTTATCCCTCGCCCAAAGTATCGAAGCAACGGCGACCTCTGAGCGCATTGAGCAGTTGGTGAAATTGGAGATCCTGGAACCCGCCACTGCCGCCGACCTCCAAGCGAGTTTTTTTGCCCTGGTGCAGTTCCGGCTGCGCACTCAGATGGCGGCTCTTGATGCCGGACAACGCCCCCATAACCTCCTGCGACTCAGCGACCTGACCCGCATGGATCAAGAGCGCCTGCGCGCCGCCCTCACCGGCGTCAGCAATTTCCAGCAATTCC
>JAACTI010000250.1 GCA_009993495.1 Deltaproteobacteria bacterium
TGTCGGCAATGTCAATTTTCAGACGATCAATCTGGATTATTCTTTGGGCTCGCTACTTTTCTTGTCTGCGTCCGAATACCGCAAAGAGCTCCTGCTTTTCGCGCATATCCACCGCTGAATTCTCGGCTCTGCGGTCTATCGGCGGATGGTGGGTGCAGTTGCGACCCGCCTGTTTGGCCTGGTAAAGATACTGATCTGTCGCCTTTATGAGCCCGGTCGGGGTCAGCTCATCAAGGGGCAAAAAGACATTGACCCCGAGACTGACCGTCAAGTGAAGTCGACCCTCTGGTCGTTTCAGCGGACTTTCGGCGATCAGCTCGCGGATTCTTTCTGCCACCTGAATGGCGGGGTTCAACGGGGTTGACGGTAGAATCAGAGCAAATTCCTCGCCGCCGAAACGACACGCCAGATCGAGTTTACGCAGAGCCTGCGTGAGTAACCCCGCCAGATGAACCAGGGCCAGATTCCCCATATCGTGGCCGTACTGATCGTTAACCTGCTTGAAATGATCAATGTCGAGCATAATCAGGCTGGTTGGTGATTCGAGGCGGCGCGAACGTTCCATCTCCTGAGCAAGGTGCCGCTCGAAACCGCGGAAATTTATCAGGCCGGTTAAAGCGTCGGTCAGGCTCTGGTGTTCTAATACGCTGACGCGCTGCCGAAGCTGGTCGACAGCCAGGGGCAGCGTACAATCAGAATGTTTGAGCGGGCAACTGAGGGGAGAATTCACATTCAGGTGTCACTTTCTGCTCGGCGTTCAGCCAACTTCATTGTATTCGCGCACCCGAAATTCAACGCCCAAAGCGTTTGCGACCTGGCGACAGGCGTCCATGTCGACTCCCGGGTAGCTGACCGCCGTGGCCGTGACCTGCGGAATATAGTGGGGCGCCAGCTGGAGAAATTCCTTAAGGGCGGCGTAGCCGGCGGCACCGTAGTGGGAGCGACAGATATCCTGATATGTCTCCGCCGTGGCCGCATTCAGTGACACGGAAATTGCGTCAATTTTCCCCGCCAGTTCCGGCAAAATATTGCGCCCATGAACCAGATTCGCCTGACCGTCGGTGTTGATTCGCACCCGAACCTGCTGTTGTTTCAACCAGCCGGCCAGTTCAAGGATCAGATCAAGACGCAAAAGGGGTTCGCCATAGCCGCAGAAGACCACTTCTGCATAGTTTTTCGGGTCACCAATCGCCTGTTTCAATTCTTCGCTATCGGGTTCATGATCCAGTTTCAGCTCGTGGCCCTTGACGACAAAATCATCAAATTTGGCGCAGAAAACACAGCTGTTGGTGCAGCGATTGGTGATGTTGAGATAGAGGGAGTCGCGGATTTGATAGGCGATTTTGCTCTGTTGATCGACCTGGCCGATACCGAAGAGGTCGAAGACGTTTCGATTGGTGACGCGTGCGACATCGGCGAAGGTTAATCCTTTGATTTCCGCGAGTTTTTCTGCCGTAAAACGGACAAAAGCCGGTTCGTTGCGTTTGCCCCGCCGGGGCTGAGGCGAAAGATAGGGACAGTCGGTTTCGACCAGCATGCGATCGATAGGAATTTTGGCGACCACTTCACGCAGGGCGGCGTTTTTGGGGTAGGTGATGGTGCCGGTAACCGAGAGATAAAACCCCAGATCAAGACAGGCCTTGGCCATGGTCAGATCGCCGCTGAAGCAATGGAGTACGCCGCCACAGGCCTGTGCATCTTCTTCGCGTAAAATTTGTAATACCTCGTCGTGGGCCTCGCGATCATGCACAATTAGGGGTCTGCGGGCCTGCTTGGCGCATTGAATCTGGCGGCGAAAGGCCTGACGCTGAATCTCCCGCGGGGCGCGATCACGATAAAAATCCAGCCCGATTTCGCCCACGGCTACCACCTTGGGCTGTTTGAGCAGGTCGTCGAGCAGGGCCATGCCTTGGTCGGTGGCCTGGGGGGCGTCGTGGGGATGAATGCCCACGGCGGCGTAAACTGGCGCGTAGGTCGCTGCCAGTTCGACACTTTTGGCCGAACTCTGCAGATCACAGCCGATGGTTAAAATCTGTTTGATTCCTGCCTGATCGGCACGCTCCAGCACCATATCAAGGTCAGCGTTAAACTGACTGTTGTCGAGATGCGCGTGACTGTCAACCAAGGAAAAAAGTCGCTTGTTCATGTCCTCGCCGCTCAATCGCTGCTATCAATGCGCGGAAAAAGGGGCGCGGCTTTTTCAATGTGGCTTCCCGCCGTTAGTTGACCCCATTGATCCTTGTCTTGCAACTTTGCCTCTGGATCTGCGCCGAGCAGATGCAGAATTTTTTCGGCGGTCTGGGGCATAAAGGGGGCAATTTGCAGGGCAATCAAACGCTGGGCTTCAAGCAGATTATACAGCACCGTTCCCAAGCGTTCGTGCTCGGCGGGATCTTTGGCCAGGGCCCAGGGGGCGGTTTCGTCGATATATTTGTTGCCTGCCGCAATCAGCTCCCAGATGTGTTGCAATATTTTATTGAAGGCCATGTCGTTATATAAGAGGTCGATCTCTTCCATCGCGGTCGGAAAGCGCGCGCAGAAGGTCTGGTCGAGAAGATCCATTTTGCCGGGGGCGGGGACAATGCCGTCAAAATATTTACCCAGCATGGCGGTTGAGCGGCTGAGCAAATTCCCCAGATCGTTGGCCAGGTCGGAATTGATGCGCGAAATCAGTGAGCTATGGGAAAAGTCACCATCGAGACCAAAGGGGACTTCACGCAGCAAAAAATAGCGGATGGCATCAACGCCATACTTGTCGACCAGCATATTGGGTTCGACCACGTTGCGCAGGCTTTTGCTCATCTTTTGCCCTTCAACCGTCCACCAGCCATGCGCAAAAATTTTGCGTGGCAGGGGAAGATCTGCTGCCAGCAGAAATGTCGGCCAGTAAACGGTATGAAAACGCAGAATATCCTTGCCGATAACGTGAATGGCCGGCCAGAATTTTTCAAAGAGGCCGTCTTTGTCTTCGGGATAACCCAGGGCCGAAATATAGTTGGTCAGGGCGTCAAACCACACATAAATGATATGTTTTTCATTGCCGGGAACGGGAATCCCCCAGGAGAAAGAGGTGCGCGAAATCGACAGGTCGCGCAAGCCTTCGCGCACAAAGGAAAGGATCTCGTTGCGCCGTGATTTCGGCTGAATGAAATCAGGGTTCTTCTCAATGTGTTCGAGAAGTTGATCCTGATATTTACTCATGCGGAAAAAATAGGATTCTTCTTTGAGCTTGGTGGTTAAGCGTCCGCAGTCGGGGCAGTTTCCTTCGAGTAACTGGGTTTCGGTCCAGAAGGTTTCGCAGGGTGTGCAATACCAGTCTTCATATTCTCCCAGATAAATATCGCCTTTGGCTTCAAGGGTGCGAAATTGTTCAGATACTGTGTGAATATGGCGTTCCTGGGTGGTGCGAATAAAATCCGTATGGCTGATATTCAGCTTGTCCCACAGGGCTTGAAAGCGTTTTACGACCCGATCTGCCAGCTCCAAAGGAGCTTCACCATTGGCATGGGCAGCGGTTTCGACTTTTTGACCATGTTCGTCGGTGCCGGTCAAAAAGTAGACATCAAAGCCGCGTGAGCGCTTGTAGCGTGAGATGACATCGCAGGCCAGGGTGGTGTAAGCGTGGCCAATGTGGGGCACATCGTTAACGTAATAGATCGGCGTGGAAACGTAGAAACTCTCGGCCATCGCGGCCTCCTTTTAAGCGTGAATTATCAAATATACCAATTATTCCAAAGGACAGGTTCCGGTTGCTCATGGCTCGGGTTGATGCTGTTGTGGCTTTTCCGTTGTCTCCCGCTCGGGCTTACGGCGTGAACGCCGCCGATTGCGGCTGCGTTTGCGCTGCGACGGTTCATTGCTTTTTTGTTCGACCGCCTTATCTGTTGGGGGCAGTTTGGAGGCGTTGGTGCTCGCCTGGTTTTTGCCGGCCTTCGTTTGGGGCAGGGCGTCTTTGTCAAGGGTCGGGGGCTGTTCGCCACGGCGGCGTTGACGCCGTACCGGTTTGTGCGCCGCGTCTTTTTTGTCCTCAGCTGTACGCGGCTCTCCGGCGGGTGGCGCAGGGCGACGACCAGAGGCATTGCCGCCGGTCGGTGCTGGCTTGTCCAGATCATCGATATGGACTTCGCGGCGTCCGTTCTTGTCGACGATGGTCAGGGTCTGGGCCAGGACATTCACGCCGATAACGTCGGCAGTTCCGTCGGGCAGGTTAAGTTTTTTGCCGCACTTGGGCAGGGTTTTGCGCATTTCGTTGTAGGTTTCATACTCATAGCTCAGACAACAAAGCAGTCGTCCGCATTGTCCGCTGATTTTGCTCGGGTTTAGGGCCAGGCCCTGGGCTTTCGCCATCTTGACGGAAACCGGAGCAAAGCTTCTCAGGTAGGAACAACAGCAGAGCTCACGTCCACAGCAGCCGAGGCCGCCCACGATTTTGGCTTCATCGCGCACGCCGATCTGGCGCATTTCGATGCGGGTGCGAAAGTGTTGGGCCAGATCCCGCACCAGATCACGAAAGTCGACCCGGCCATCAGCGGTAAAATAAAAGACGATCTTTGAGCCATCGAACAGATATTCAGCCTGAACCATCTTCATGGGCATATTGCGTTCGGCGACCCGGTTGCGACAAAATCTCAGTGCATCGCTTTCGCGTTCGCGGTTTTTTTCGGCCTGCTCCAGATCCTGGGGGGTGGCTTGGCGCAGGATGGGCTTCAGGGGGGGCTGTCGACTATCGTGAACCTCTTCGCGTACAGCGCCGATGACCGTTCCAAGAGCCCTGCCGCGTTCGGTTTCAACCACCACCTGGTTGCGGTTGTCCAGTTCGAAATCACCAGCGTTAAAATCAAAAAGTTTGCCGGCACAGTGAAAAGAGATGGCGACAATCCGGGTTTTTTTCATAGGTCTATAAGCTCACTTAGCTGTTATAACAATTCGTTATGCGGCGACGATCTGCAGCAGCATGGATTCGAGCGCCAGCTGCCGATTGACATTGCGCTCTAAATGAAAACGCGCATCATCGATCGCCTCAAGTTTGCGCAGCAGGGCGTCGGGTGGTTCGCGACGCGCACGCTGAAACAGGGTTTCACGCAGGTCGATATTCACCAGTTCCGCTTCTGGCCGCCCTTGACCCAAGAGCAGGAGGTCGCGATAAAAGGATTGGAAGATATCGAGGATATCCTCCAGGTTTTCTTTGTCTTTTTCCAGCTGTTCGGCCAGATTCATTAACGGCAAAATTGCCCCGTCTGACAGCGCGAGCAAGGCGTTGATGAGCTTTTTGCGCTGATCCAGGTAGAGTTCGCGACGATCACCGAAGGCTTTTTTGAAACTGCCGTCGCTTAAGGCCGCCATCACCAAAGCTTCCTGCTCGGTAACTTCGAGGCGATGTTCGAGAATTTCGGCCATCTGCCGTCGTGGCAGGCGATTGAAACGCAGGCGTTGGCAGCGTGAACGGATGGTGTCGAGTAAAAATTCGGGTCGAGCACTCAGCAGAATCAGCAGGGTTCCGGCCGCAGGTTCTTCGAGGGTTTTCAGCAAGGCATTGGCTGCGGCCGCATTCATGGTGTCGGCAGCGTCGATGAGGCACACCTTGTGTTGGCCTTCCAAGGGGCGCAAGGACAGTTCCTGCTGTATCTTACGCACCTGGTCGATCTTGATCTGGCTGCCATCGGGGCTGAGCCAGTGCAGATCGGGATGATTCTGGTGATCAACCTTGCGACAAGCTGCGCATTCGCCACAACCTTGGCCTTCGGTGCAGAAGAGGGCACGTGCCAGGGCCAGGGCCATGAGTTTTTTGCCGACGCCTTCCGGGCCCTCAAACAGATAGGCATGGGCCAGGCGCTTGTGATGCAGGGCGCGCAGCAGAATATCTTTCTGCGCCTGATGATGGATAATCTTGTCAAAGGTCATGGGGGCCTCTGTAGGCCATGGCCCTTGTGGTGTGCTGCCAAATAGTGTCCGCCAGGCAAGAAAGAGATTGGCTACCGTCGACAACGCAGAAACGTTGGGGGTTTTGCCGGGCCAATTCCAGATAAGCCTCGCGCACCCGCTGATGAAAGGCCAGTGCTTCGCGTTCAAAACGTCCTTCGCTGCTGGTCTGCTCTTGTGCCTCGCGGTCAAGGGCGCGTTGCAGGCCGATTTGGGCAGGCAGGTCGATGAGAATTGTCAGTTCGGGGTGGGTATCGCCAGCGGCGATCTGGTTCAGTTGGTTGATGAGTTCGCGGTCAAGTGAGCGTCCGGCCCCCTGATAGGCGCTGGTGGCGTCGGTAAAACGATCACAGAGCACAATGGCACCCGCGGCCAGGGCGGGTGCAATGACCTGGGCCACATGCTGCGCCCGCGCGGCGGCGTAGAGCAGCAGCTCGGCCGTGGGCACCAGATCAGCATTGGCCGGATCAAGCAGAATTTTGCGCAAGTGGTCGGCGATTTTGCAGCCCCCCGGCTCACGGGTTTGAATCACCCGCTGACCGGACTGCGTCAGGCTTTGGGCCAGCAGGGCGATCTGGGTGGTTTTCCCCGAGCCTTCAATGCCTTCAAATGTAATGAAAAAGCCCATCAATCCGTCGATCAGCAGAGAGTTACAGACATCAGTCCGCAGAGAGATGCCCAAGTGCGGCCTATGTAAATCGGGACATTATAGGAACTGGTTCGCCATGAATCAAGGACAAACGCCGCATTTTCGTGGCCTTTTTTTGTGGTGTCACCTGCTGGAAAGCGCCGATTATCCGTTTGTGTCTGTGCGCGGTTTTGGGTATACTGCGCCCTCGTTACGCCGCCGGACTTTGTCGTGCGCTCTTTTGGGGGCGCTTCTTCCCTGTCTGCGGGATCACATCTTGATTTTCACTTCTGCCAGGAAAGACCACCAGCTTCTTAAGATGAATGAATTTTCTTTTGCGCGACTGCAGGAACAGCTGGGATACACCTTCCGCTCTTCGTCCCTGCTTTTGCAGGCCCTGACGCATAAATCTTACAGCAACGAGCAACGCGAAGCTCTTGACCCGCACAACGAGCGCCTCGAATTTCTGGGCGACGCGGTGCTTGAGCTTGCCGTCAGCCACTACGTCTATCGCCATTTTCCTCAGGTTCCCGAGGGCGGATTGACCCGAATTCGCGCCGAGGTGGTGTGTGAAAAAGGTTTAGCGCGTCTTGCCCGACGTCTGCAACTGGGTGCGGGTTTGCGTCTGGGGCGTGGCGAAGAGAAGTGCGGTGGGCGCAAGAAAGCCAGTTTGCTTTCTGACGCGGTTGAGGCTCTGATGGGGGCTATTTTTCTTGAAGGTGGTTTTCCTGTTGCCTGTGCCGTGGTTGAACACCTGTGTGCGGCCGATATTCAGGCTTCTGGAAAATCCCGTCTGGGCAGTGACCACAAGACAGCCTTGCAGGAAAAGTTACAGGCGATTTTTGGCGAACTCCCCGTTTACCAGCTGCTGGGAATCGAGGGGCCCGATCATAACCGCAGCTTTGTGGTGCAGGTTGCCTTTCACGATGAAATCCTTGGCTGTGGCCAGGGCAGCAGTAAGAAACAGGCAGAACAGCAGGCCGCTGCTGCCGCCCTGAGCCATGCTTTTGTGCGCAAACTGGAGAGCCCGAAATACTATGAATGAACCAGATTTCCGCAGTGGTTTCGTGTCCCTGGTCGGACGCCCGAATGTGGGGAAATCGACTCTGCTCAACCAAATTTTGGGGCAGAAGATCGCGATTACCTCCAATAAGCCCCAAACCACGCGCAACCGTATTTTGGGCATCCACAATCTCGACGCCGGTCAGATTCTGTTTCTTGACACGCCGGGAATTCACAAGCCTAAAGGGCGCCTCAATAAATTTATGGTGGATCAGGCGCTGGCGGCTTGTCAGGACATCGATCTGGTGTTGCTGTTGGTCGAGGCCAATGCCCGCCCTGGGGGGGGAGACGAATATGTGATAGATATTCTCAAACGCTCGGCGGTGCCGGTGATTCTGGTCATCAACAAAATTGATCTGGTGGAACCGCCGCGGTTGCTGGAATTGATGGCCGCTTTTGCGACATTGCACGATTTTCATGCCCTGGTACCAATTTCGGCCCAAAGCGGCGATGGTGTTGCGCGTTTGCTGGCGGAAATCGCGCCTTTTCTCAAGCCGGGGCCGCGTTATTATCCTGAGGATATGGTCACCGATTTGCCGGAACGTTTTATTGTCGCCGAAATGGTGCGCGAAAAAATCATGCGGCGTACGCGGGAAGAAATCCCTTACGGGGTTGCCGTGCAGGTTGAAACCTTTACCGAAAAACCCGAGCAGAATCTGGTGGTGATTCAGGCGTTGATCCACGTTGAACGCGAAAGCCACAAACGCATTTTGGTGGGCCACCGCGGCCAGATGATTAAGGATCTCGGTCAGGATGCCCGGCGCGAAATTGAAAAGTTTCTCGGCACCCGGGTGTTTCTTGAACTCTTCGTGCGCGTCGATGAAAACTGGAGCCAGAGCACGCGTATGCTGCGTGAACTGGGTTACGAATAACCTGGGTTCTCTTGCGCGGACTCTCCTGGCTCTGATCTGAAAAGGGAATGTAAAAGAATGTTACCTGTTGTGGCCATTGTCGGGCGTCCCAATGTGGGCAAATCGACCCTGTTTAACCGTATTCTCGGTCAGCGTAAAGCGCTTGTCGAAGATTTCGCCGGCGTCACCCGCGACCGCAACTATGCCGAAGTTACCCGTTACGCCAAACCCTTTCTGCTCATCGACACTGGCGGCTTCGAGCCCGCCAGCAGTGACCGTTTGCTTACCCAGATGCGGGAACAATCGCAACTGGCGGTTGAAGAAGCTGATCTGATTATTCTGCTGATGGATGTCCGCGAGGGGCTGACTCCCTCGGACATGGAAGTTGCGCAGATGTTGCGCAAGGTCAAAAAACCGGTTTTGCTGGTCGTCAACAAGGTCGACGGCGACAAGCAGGAAGATGATGTCGCAGAATTTTACGCCCTGGGAATTGCACAGATTTATACCCTTTCCTCTGCTCATGGACGCGGGGTGGGGGAGCTGATCGATGATCTGCTGGAGCTGCTGCCGACAAGGGATATGCCCGAGATTGCGTCTGAAGTGCGCATGGCGGTGATCGGGCGGCCCAATGTGGGGAAATCTTCCCTGGTCAACCGCATCCTTGGGAGCGAGCGCATGGTCGCCAACCCGACGGCGGGCACCACCCGTGACAGTGTTGATACGCCCTTTGAATTTGAGAGCCAGCGTTATGTGCTTATCGATACCGCCGGGATTCGCCGCAAGGGCAAAGTCAGTCAAACTCTGGAGAAATTCAGCGCGGTGCAGGCCTTGAAGGCCATGGATCGTGCGCATGTAGTGCTCATGTTGATTGACGCCGCCGCAGGGGTGACGGATCAGGATCTGGCCGTTGCCGGCTATGCTTACGAGCGGGGGCGGGCCTTGATTCTGGTGGTCAACAAGTGGGATCTGCCTGAAAAAGATACCCACAGTATGAAGAATTATCTTGAAGAAATTCGGCGGCGTTTTAAGTTTTTGCCCTTTGTCCCCGTGCTCTTTGTTTCGGCCCTCAGCGGTCAGCGGGTTGCGCGGATTATGCCGACCGTGGCCAAGGTTTTTGCCGAATTTAACCGGAAAATTACCACCTCGGAACTCAACTCCATTCTGGCTGAGGCGGTCACCCGCCATCCACCGCCCATGGTCAGCGGACGGCGGATCAAGCTTTATTACGCGACCCAGACCATGGTGCGACCGCCAACCTTTACAATTTTCACCAACTGTCCCGAGGATATCCATTTTTCCTACGAGCGTTATCTGCACAATGCGCTGCGTGAAGCCTTTGGTTTTGAAGGCGTACCTTTACGCCTGCGCTATCGGGGGCGTACCGCCCGACAGGGGTGAAGATTAGTCTTTACTGTCCCCTGGACTTTGGCTATTTTAGAGTCCACCTCAAACACAAGGATGCATCCGATGAGTCTGGTGGGTAATCTTGAAGATCTCGGGCTGGGGGATATTTTACAAATTGTCAGCCTGAGTGGTAAGTCGGGGGTGTTGTCCCTGACAAGTGCCGCCCGTTCCGGGGCCATTTATTTCGATGCCGGGCTGGTTGTCGGTGCGGCTTCAACCCAGTTTAACGCGACTCTGGGTGAAACCCTCATCAAACACAAATTGCTCGCTCCCTCGGCCCTTGACGCTCTCTCCCTTGCCCAGCAGCAGCAGCCGGCCTTGCGCCAGGCTGACTTCTTTACCACCCGCTATAAGCTGCCGCCAGAAACCCTCGAAGCCATCATCAAAGCCTTTATTCAACGGATTGTTTACAGTTTTTTTGCCTGGACTGAAGGTAGCTTCTCTTTTGCCCTCGAAGAAGGTGAGCAGGTCGTGCCCCGCCAGGTTCCCGTTAGTGGGTTTTATCTCAAAACGGGGTTAAACTCGCAGTGGCTGGCGGCGGAAGGTCGCCGTCTGGCCAGTGAGGGACGTTTGCTCAGTGATGCGGCGGTGGTACCGCCTTTTGCCCCGTCCGCGGCCCAGACCTCCACTCAGGGAAAGCCGGATCCCGGTTTGCGTGGCACGGCTGGCCCCTTGTTTATCATTGATGACGATGGCCCGACGCGTGCGGTGCTGGAACGTGCCTTTGTGCGCGCTGGTTTTGAGGTGGAATCCTTCGCTTTACCCGCCGAGCTGATTAACGCCTGCTCCCAGCGCCTTAATCTGGGCCAGCGACCGGCTCTGCTGGTCGATTTAATTATGCCGCGTCTGGATGGTCATGGCATTCTCGGTGGGCTTGAAGTCGTTGAAATTGTTAGCGAAAAGCTTGCAGGTTTGCCGGTTCTGCTCATGACCGATCATCCCAATGCCGAGGCCGAAAAAAAAGCGCACGAGCTTGGCTGTGTTGCCGTTTTGCGCAAGCCCAAAAAAGTTGAAATCCGTCAAGAACGTGGGATTGAGGTGCTCAAGAATCTGTTGGTCGAGGTTGAACATTGCCTTTCCGATAAGGGCTTGAGCTTGGCCCCAGCTCTGCAGGGCGGGTTTCGCCTGGAAGCGGCCCTTGCCGACGATATTGAAGACCCGTTCGCGCCAAGCGCGCCCGTGCAGGAAGAATCACCCGGACTCTATCTGCTCAAAGGGATGTTGCAGGAGCTGGCTGACCCCTTGCTGGGGGGCGGCGTTATTCTGCTGACTTTGCGTTTTGCCAGTGAAATGTTGAATCGGGCGGTGATTTTCAACGTCCACGACCATGAAATTGTCGGTGTCGGCCAGTTTGGTCTGGATCAGGTGACGGAAAATGCCGATCGCCTGGTGCGCAAACTGCGACTGAATATTGCTGCGGGTTCATTGTTTGATCAAGTGGTGCGGCACAAGAAGGCTCTCAAGGGAACCCTTACCCAGGCGAGCCCCGATTGCAAACTGCTGCAACATTTTGGTGGGGTTAAGCCCCTGGAAGTTTTTGTCGGCCCCCTGATCAGCAATGGCAAGGTGGTGGCGATCATTTATGCCGATAATCTGCCCGATCAACGGCCGGTCGGCAACGTCGAAGCCTTCGAGGTTTTTTTATCCCAGGCGGGCATGGCGATGGAGCGCGTTTTACTCGAACGTCGTAGCGCATAAAAGCGCACTGATAAGCAAGGCGAAAGCACGCGTCGAGGTTTCAGCGGGGGGGTACGCGGGTTCTGAGAGTCCACTTTTTGGCACAGGAGATGTTTTTTTTGAAGAAAATTCTGGTTACCGAAGATTCAGCCACGATGAGGGGGCTGATCGTTTCGACACTGGAAGCGATGGAACGTTTCGAAATTATCGAGGCCGGCAACGGATTCGAAGCCTTGCGCGCCTTGCCGCGGGAAAAGGTTGATCTGATTATTACCGACATCAACATGCCCGACATCAATGGCCTTGAATTGGTCAATTTCTGCCGCAGCAATCCCCTTTATCAGGCAACGCCCCTGATTATTATTTCGACCGAAGGCAGTGAACATGACCGCGAAAAGGGTTTGGCTCTTGGGGCCAACGCTTATCTGGTGAAACCTTTTTTGCCCCAAGATCTCCAGCAACTGGTGCAGGAACTTATTTCCTGACGGAAGGCCAAAAGACCATGTCCCGACAACCAACCCAAGAATACCTCGCCGAGGCCGAAGAGCTGCTCGAAAGACTCGGACAGGATCTGGCGTTGTTGGGAGAATCGATTGACGCTGACGAGGCTGATCCCGATCTGGTAAACAGTATTTTTCGCGACGCCCATTCCCTTAAGGGCCTGTCGGGAATGTTCGGTTTTGATGATATTGCCGAACTCTCCCATCATCTGGAAACTTTGCTCGATCACTTCAGGCTTGGCAAAATTGCTCTGAACGCCATTTTGTACGATGCCTTGTTTGAAACTGTCGAAGGGCTTGGATTGCTGGTGCGTGAAAAGGCCCTCAATCCGCAAACCCGCATGGATATTTCCAGCTATGTGAGTCGAATTGATAAATTGATGCAGAGTCAGAAAGACGAAAACGCCACGTCTTTGGCGTCACTCTCTCTCGACCCGGCCCTGCTCAAAGTGTTGACAGAGTATGAAGAGCATCGCCTGCAAGAAAATCTCAATCGCGGCAGCTTGCTGTTGTTGGTTCACGCGCTGTTTGAGCTCGAAAGTTTTGATACCGATCTCTCCGCTTTGACCCGAGAACTTAAACAGGCCGGTGAAGTCATCAGTACCCTGCCGGGGGTGTCGAACGATAATCCTACGTGTCTGGCCTTTCGCATTTTGTTCGCCAGCAAGGTTCCGCTGGAAAATCTCCAGGCGCAGGCCGGGCTGGCACCCTATGAATTTGAAATCGTCAGTCAGGAGCGTCACGGAATGCTGGAGCCCGCCGCGCCCGTGCCGCCCCCAGCTCTGACCCCACGCCAGGATCCGCCCAAGGACAAGATTGCCCTCGCCACCCAGCCCATCGCCGACGAGCTTAGTCTGCGTTCTCTCAGCCAGTCGGTGCGGGTTGATATCGGTAAACTGAATGTTCTTATGAATCTGGTGGGTGAACTTGGCCTGGCACGCGGACATATTGCCCAGCTTGCGGACACCCTGACCCAGGCGGGAATACCCCAGGCGCGTGATCTGGATAAGGCGGTCCATGTGCTTGAAAGGCGGTTGGGGGAATTGCAGAAAGCCGTTATGGATGTGCGCATGGTGCCCGTGCGTCAGCTGTTTGACAAGATGACGCGCATCGTCCGGCGTATGGCCCACGAAATGGGCAAAAAGGTGGAACTTGCGACCTATGGTGCGGATACGGAATTCGACAAGCTGATCGCTGAGGATCTGGCTGATCCGATGATGCACATTATTCGCAATGCTCTCGATCATGGCCTGGAGTCATCGGTTGAACGACTTTCCCTGGGCAAGCCTGAGGTCGGGCGCATTGAGATGCGCGCCACCCAACGTGGCAACCATGTGGTGCTTGAAATTATTGACGATGGCCGGGGTATCGACCCGCAAGTGCTCCAGGCGAAAGGCATTGAAAAAGGGCTGATCAATCCCGAGGCCCAGGTGTCACGTCAAGATCTGTTTGCGTTGCTGTTTCATCCGGGTTTTTCAACCCGGGATCAGGTGAGCGAGTATTCGGGGCGCGGCGTCGGCATGGATGTGGTCAAAAATAATATTGCGGCCATGTCCGGCATTATTGATATAGAAAGCACTCCAGGTCAGGGCACCCAGATCGCCTTGACTCTGCCGATTACGCTGGCGATTATCAAGGCCCTGGTTGTGCGTATTCAGCAACGGGATTATGCGATTCCCCTCACCTCGGTTTTGGAAACTCTGCTCCTTGAACCGGGAATGATCCGATCGATTGAGGGGCGGCAGGTGATGAGTTTGCGTGGTAGCACCCTGCCGCTTTTACATCTGAATCAGATCTTTCAATTTGATCAGACGACCTCAACCGCCGGAGAATATGTCGTGGTCGTCGGCTTTGTTGATCGACGTATCGGCTTGATCGTCGAGGCATTGCACGGCCAGCAGGATGTCGTGATCAAGTCTCTGGGGGAAAGCTTGTCTTTTGTCCAGGGGATTGCCGGTGCCGCCGACCTGGGCAACCAGAAAACGGTGCTGGTGCTTGATATCGGCAATCTGGTCAGCGCTACGCTCCACAAGGATGGCGGGCTCAATGTATAAAGATTTTTTCGGATTGCGTGAACGTCCGTTCAGCAAAACGCCGGATCCACAGTATCTTTATGCTTCCAGCCAGCATCGTGAAGCCTTGGCCCGCTTGCAGCATGGGGTTGAAGAGCGCGAAATTATTCTACTTACCGGTGAAATTGGTTGTGGTAAAACAACCCTGTCACGCGCGCTGATGGATGCGCTGGGGACGACCGCCAAGGTGTTGTTGCTGACCAATCCGCGTCTGACGCCTCTGGAACTGCTGTTGAGTCTGGCTTTGCGCCTCGGCATTGATCCTCCGCCACGTCAGCGGCCGGATTTGCTTGCCGCCATTGAACGGGAACTTTACGCCCTCTTTGAGCAGGGGCACATTCCGGTATTGTTGATTGATGAAGCGCACCTGATTCCTCATCGTGATACCTTCGAGGAGTTGCGGTTGCTGACAAATTTTCAACTTGATGATGGCAACCTGCTCGCGATTCTGTTGATCGGGCAGCCTGAATTGCGGCAACGCCTGGCGCATCCGGTCTACGAGCCCCTGCGTCAGCGCATTGGATTGCAGTTTCACCTTGGAGCCTTAAGCGCCGCCGAAACGGCTGCCTACGTGAAACACCGTATCCTCTGCGCCGGAGGATCAGGCGCGTTATTCACGGCGTCCGCCCTCGACGCCTTGTATCGTGTAAGCCGGGGGGTGCCGCGGCTGATTAACCAGAGCGCATCCCTGGCTCTGCTTGAGGCCTATGGCCGGGGCGTGGCTCAGGTCGACGCAGAGATCTTATCGGAAGTTGGGCGTGAACTTGAAGGGATTCAAGGGGTTATGCCGGGTTCGTGCGAATCTTGAGTGAACTTGATATGGGGGTATCAGCCCCGCGAGCGGACTTTTTGCGGGTTTCTGTTATAATAACGCGATTGTTTAAGCGAAAGAATTTTTGATGGTTCTGGGAATGGCGTGATGAATCTTGCTGATATCCGAAAAAAAGTTCGCGCTGCCACACCCGTGTGCGCTCCACCGGCCAGGGGTAGCTCCTGCGATCAGCCCCTGGCTCTGAGCCTGAGTGATGCAGCGGGTGAACTCGGGGCACTCGTCGGGTTGGAGGAACTCGATCATTTTGCGACCGAGCAAGACTATTTACAGGGGCTCGAATCTGATCAGCACCAGGATGTCGATATGGTGCAGTGGGTTGGGTTCTTTCTCGGCGAAGAGGAATATGCCCTGGATATCCAGGTGGTCTCCGAGTTGATCAAACCGCGCAGCCTGACAGAGTTACCCCGCGTACCCGCCCATGTGCTTGGAATTATGACCTTGCGGGGCGAAGTTGTGCCGGTGCTTGATCTGAAACAGCGCCTCGGGATTACGGCAAAGGCGCCCAGTGGTAGCGATGCCCAACGTATTGTGGTCTGTGAAACGCCGGGCCAGCGGGTGGGCTTGCTGGTCGACCGGGTTTCGCAGGTTCTGAAATTACCGCGCGATGCGATTGAAAAGCCCACGCTGGCTGGTGACGAACCCCTGACCGCCTTTATCCTGGGCATTGGGCGCAAAGACGGCCAGATGCTGATTTTGTTGCGACCGGAAAAAGCACTGGAAATTTTGTAACCAAGGGCAAAGGCGCATGCCCTGAAACGGCTGGGGGTTGTCGCGGTCTTTGATGCGTTTTTTCAAAAAAGTAACTGCCTGAATTGTCAGGCCAAGTTTCCCGTAACCGTCACCTCGTGTGACGTCAAAGTGCGGAGGGTGCTATTAAAATGCAGAAAAAAATTCTGATTGTCGAAGATGAAGAAAGTTTACTCAAACTGGAAAGTATTTTATTGACGACTAAGGGCTATCTGGTGCAGGGGGTCAGTACCGGGCTGGCAGCGCTTGAAGCAGTGAATGAAGAGTTGCCTGACCTTATTCTGCTGGATGTGATGTTGCCCAAGATGGATGGTTTCGAGGTGTGTGCGCGGCTCAAAAGTGATCCGGTGACGCGTGATATCCCGATTATTCTACTAACGGCCAAAAAAACCCCGGAAGATCTGACGCGCGGGGCCGAGGTTGGTGCCGATCAATATATTACCAAGCCCTTCAAATCGGCCATGGTGATTGATGTTATTGAACAGCTGTTAACGCGAAAGCCCTGAGCCGTGCCCGTTTCTCCGCCAGCGCATCTCGACCGGAACGCAGAGGTAAAACTCGCCTGTTTGCGGGTGGGATCAGCCTATTACGCCCTCAATATTCTTGAGGTGCGGGAAATTATCCGACCGGTTCCCTTAATTGAAATTCCACGATTGCCGACCAGTGTCGACGGGGTGATAACCCTGCGCCGGGCGGTGGTTCCGGTGGTCGATCTGCGCCGGCGTTTCGGGGTTAAATCCCAAGGTGAATCGCGGGAACGGATCGTTATCTGTGCCCTGCAAGGACGCATTATCGGCCTTTATGTTGATGAAGTCAGTGAAGTGATAACTCTTAGCCGCGATGAAATTCAACGGGCGCCCTACTATATGTCGGATTCAGAGGCCGATTTTTTCCCCGCGGTTTGTCGTTACCGGGGGCGCTTGATTTTTCTGCTCGATGTGCAAAAAATTCTTTCCAGTCACGAATTCCTTCTGCCGGTACCCGCTGTGCCGCAATTTTCTCAAACGACTGAAGAATGACCGCGGATGATTATCACCTGTCCTGAATGCCAAAAAAAGTTACGGTTTAATGCCGCCAAATATACTGGCCGGCGTTTGACCCTTAACTGTCGTCATTGTGGCGGCGCTTTTTCGTATCTTGTCCCCCGCCAACAAAAAATTCTGGTCGCTCATGGCGAGCCTGAAGTGTGTCAGATGATCCTGACCGTTTGTCGGCATGATGTCGCGGAAATGCTGGTGTGCAGCGAGGCCGAAATGCTGCGCACCCTATTGCGCCGCCACCGCTTTGCAGCGTTACTGCTTGATGTTGCCCTGCCGGGCGCTTTTTCCTTTGAGTTGATTGACGAAATTCATGCCGACGGTGCAGAGACAAAAATCATTCTCTTGCCCTCGGTTTATAATCGTACTGCCTACAAACGCAAACCCACCTCTTTATATCATGCCGACGCTTATCTCGAACTTCATCACCTGAGCGACCAGTTGATTCCTTTGTTGCGCAGCTTGGTGCCGGGGTTGTCCCTTCAGAGTTCACCCTATTGTCTGCTCAGCGACAGGGGGGAAGAGCGCCATTTGTCGGAACTTGGCAGCGTTTCTCAGCAGGCGGAAGCTCTGGCGGCACAATTGATCGCCGATATTGCTCTGTATTATCAAGATCAGATTGATCTTGGCATTGAAAAAGGTGATCTGGAGACTCGTCTGGCCGTGCAACTTGACGAAGGGCAACGCTTACTGACCAGGCGTATTCCGCGTGCTGAACTTGACGCCCGCGATTACCTGACCATTGCGCTGAAGCGCTTTATCCGCGCGCGCGAAAAAGAGCTGGAAAACCGAAACAGGATGCAACATGACTGAACCTCTGACACGATTGCACGTGCAATTGCACGCGCCGGACAGCGAAATCCGACTAGCCGCTGTGGCACAATTGGCGACTCTGGCCGCTCCGGCGATGGAGCTATTTGCTCTTTGTCTGGGCGACGATGACTGGCGGGTGCGCAAAGCTGCTATCGCCGCCTTTCTTAAATCGCGTTACACCAGAGCCGACATTGAAACCCTCATTGATTTTCTGCGCCATGATGAAAATGCGGGTTTACGCAATGCTGCGATTGAAATTCTGGTAGGTCTTGGGTCTGAGGCCGTCGACCCTTTGCGCGCTAAAATAGGTGATGCGGATGTTGATGTGCGCAAATTTGTCATTGATATTCTGGGCGAGATCGGCGATGCGCGTTGTGGTGATGAACTCTTGGAGGCCCTTGATGACAAAGATCCCAATGTGCGTTATGCCGCCGTTGAAACCCTGGGCAAGTTGCAGATTACCCCGGCGGCTGATCGGTTACTTGCGCTCTTGGCAGATTCCGACCCCGGGCTGAAGTTTACCCTTATCCAAACTCTTGCTCGTTTGGGACAGCCGGTTGATCTAACCCCTTTGCTGCCCCTGCTCGAAGAGCGGTTGTTACGCAAGGCCCTGTTCGAATGCTTTGGTTTCATCGGCGATGCCCGCGCGTTCGCTCCCTTGGTTGAAGGTTTGGCCGATCCTCTGCGTAATCAGCGTGAAACAGCGCTTTTAGCCCTCCATCGTTTATCCCAGTCTTTGCCCGAGGCCTTTACCCATTTTTTGTCGCAGGTGAATTGGCACGCCAACCGCGACTTTCTGCTGGAATCTTTGCGCAGCTCTCAGCCTGAAATCCAGCAGGCTGCCCTGGGGCTCTTTGCTTTTGTCGGGCGTTATTTACCCCTAGATGGTTTGTTGTCTTGTCTTCGCGAAGAGAAAACCCGCGCTTCGGCCCTTGAGGTTTTTGCACAACTGGGAGCCCAGGTCTACGCGGGGGTGTTGCAGGATGCGGCCCTGCTTGAAGACTGGCAGCTGGAAATTTTGTTTGTCGGGGGGGAGCTTGGTTACCCTGCGGCCGTGCCCCTAGCGATAAAGGCTCTTGGCACCAGTGATCCACAACTGCGTTACCTGGCCGTGCGGGTGCTGGGTCAGGGCGGCGATAGGTCGCATCTGCCGGCCTTGCTGGAGTTGCTCGACGATGAAATTGTCCCGATCCGTACGGCGGCTGTCGCCGCCCTTGCTCGACTGGCGCGGTGTTTTCAACCCGATATTCTGCCGGCCCTTGAACTTCTGATCAATGACCCCGATGCTGACAAACGTAAGCGTTGTATGCGCATCTTGCGCGAAATGGAGGGGCCGCAGGTTCAGACGATGTTACTCAAGGCATGTCAGGATCCCTCGGCGGAGGTGCGGGCTGAAGCTGTCCGGGCCTTGCACGGTCATGTCCATGACAGCGTGGTTGCCGGTTTAACTCTTGCCCTGACGGATGAATCACCCGAAGTCAGGCGTCTGGCCGTTGACGCTTTGGCCGAATGTTCAAGCCCCCAGGCGCTGGCGGCATTGAAGCTGGTAAGCCCGGATGAAGACATCTGGGTGCGGGCTGCGGTTATGCGGGCTTTGGCCAAATTCCCGGCAGATCAACCGCTGCTGGATCTTCTGACCCGGGCGCTGCGAGACGAGGCCGGGTTGGTGGTGATTGCCGCCCTTGAAAGTTTGATGAAGCTCACAGGGCCGAGCGCCGATGCTTTTCTCAAGGAAGCCTTGTTGCACCGAGACGAAGAGGTGGTTAAAACTGCCCTGGTTCTGTTGCGCGAGAGGAGGGTGCAAGACGCGCTTTTGCCCGAATGCGCAAGCTTGTTGCATCATGGCAGTCGTGATCTGCGCGTTCTGGTTGCTGATATCTTGGGGCAAAGTGTTGACCCCACGGCATTCGGCCTGGTGGAAAAACGGCTTGAAATAGAAACGGATCCTCTGGTGAGCCAGGCGCTTGAGGCGGCATCTTTAAAGTGTAAACGCCGTCTGGCGGAGTTAGATCGCTGAGCTTATGTTTATTTTTGGCACCGACATTCCTCTACACCTCGATGAATTCAGGCTTTTGCGTGATTTTATCTATCAGCACTGTGGTTTGTTTTTTGCGGACGATGCCAAATATCTTCTCGAAAAGCGTTTAAATAAACGCCTGGATGAATTGCACCTTGAACATTTTCGTGACTATTACTATCAGTTACGCTATGGCCAGCATCGTGAACAGGAAATGGCGGCGGCGCTTGATCTGCTGACCACCAACGAAACCTATTTTTTCCGGGAAGATTTTCAGTTGCGCACCTTTACCGAAGATGTTGTGCCGGAGCTGGTGGAATATAAAAAGAACCGCCGCACCCGTCATTTGCGCATCTGGAGTGCCGGTTGTTCCAGCGGTGAAGAACCCTATACCCTGGCAATGTTGCTCCTTGAACATCCCTTACTGGCGGGCTGGGACATAGAAATCATTGGTACCGATATTTCACAGCGGGTGCTGAAAACCGCCCGTGAAGGGCTTTACGGCCAGAATTCGTTTCGGGTGATCAGCCAAGCCCGTTTGCAGCGTTATTTCACTCCGGCTGGCCAAAAATGGCAGCTCGCCGATGAGGTCAAACGACTGGTTCGCATCAGTCATCTGAATCTTTTCGATCAGAATCGTGTCGCGCTGCTGGGAGAAATGGATGCAATTTTCTGTCGGAATGTCATTATTTATTTTGACCTTGAGGCGAAAAAAAGAGTCATACGTACCCTGCATGATTGCCTGCGTCCCGGCGGTTATCTGCTGCTGGGGCACTCTGAATCCCTGATGAGTATCAGCACCGATTTTACTTTGAAACACTTCGAGCATGACATGCTTTATCAAAAACCCGCCATAACGACCATCCCGACAGAGTGGCAACGCTGATGAAAAAAGAAATCAGGGTTCTGGTGGTCGATGATTCGGCGTTTAATCGGGTATCCATCGGCAAGATGCTCGAAAAAATCCCCGAAGTGCGAATCGTTGGTTTTGCCAGCGACGGTGAAGAAGGTTTGCAGCGTTTTTTTGAACTCAAGCCCGATCTGGTGACTCTCGACCTGGAAATGCCCAAACTGGGGGGCTTCAGCATGCTGCGCCTGATGATGCAGGCCCGCCCAACCCCGGTGCTGGTTATTTCTTCCCATAGTGGCCAGGCCGACGTCTTCAAGGCCCTCGAACTGGGGGCGATGGATTTTGTCGCTAAACCTTCGCGACCGGTCAGTGCGGAACTTTATTCGATTCAGGACAACCTGACCCGCATTCTTCGCGACTTTGCCGGCTTCGCGCCGGAGCAATTTCGCCTGACAGATGCCGGGCGCTCCCTGCCCGCGGTGCAGCCAGAGGCGGTAACCCCGGTAGCGGTCAAGCGTGCTTATCACCCCCGGGTGGTGGTGATTGGTTCTTCCACGGGCGGGCCACCGGCCTTGCACCGGTTTTTTTCTAGTTTTCGCGAAGTGCCGCCTTTGATTTTTGCAGTTGCACAGCACATGCCGCCCAATTTTACCCGCAGCTTTGCCGAGCGGCTCAACAGTCATTCGGTGCTGGAGGTGAAAGAAGCCGCTCACGGCGATGTGATGCGACCGGGGGCGGTCTATATTTGTCCCGGTGGGCAAAATCTGCTGGTGCAGCGCCGGGGCGATCAGCTGGTGGCGCGGATCGTTAAGCCGCCCGCCGGGCAAATTTACACGCCCTCGGTTGATGCTCTGTTTCAGTCCGCTGCCCAGACTTGTGGCGCCGAGGTGCTGGGTCTGGTGTTGACCGGCATGGGCAACGACGGCGCTCGGGGCACGCGTATGATTAAGGAGCAGGGCGGGATGGTGCTGGCGGAATCAGAAGAAAGTTGCGTGGTTTACGGCATGCCCAAGGAAGCGGTGGCGACGGGTTGCGTCAGCCAGGTGATCCCGCTTGATAAATTGCGGCTGGAAATTCTGCGTTATCGCAGATAAATCGGCTTGCGGTGAGGCTGAGGCTGGTTTTCTGTGTGTCATCCTGTTAGGATAGGCCGCGTTTCGTCGGCAGAAACTCACCGCGGCAGCAGATGGTGATTGCGCTGAACATTTTGGCTTAAATTTAATGCTTATCAAAGCTCTGCAAGGAGGCAGAAAGCATGGCAGAATATCGGGTTCTGGTCGTAGAAGATTCGCCAACCATGCGTCAATTAATTGTTTTTGCACTCAAGCGAATTCGCAATATACAGATTGAAGAGGCCGGTGATGGGGTCGGGGGCCTGAAAAAATTATCGGCCCAGTCTTTTGATCTGGTGGTGACGGATCTCAATATGCCGATTATGGACGGCTTGAAACTGGTCAGCCTGATTCGCAGTGATCCGCAGTACAAGGATCTGCCGGTGATTGTCATTACTACCGAAGGGGCCAATGAGGATCGCGAACGGGCCCTGGCTCTGGGAGCCAACGAATACATCACCAAGCCGATTCAGACCGCGCGCATTCTCGAAGTCGCCAAGAAAATGTTGGGAATGTGAAGCTTTCTTCAACTTGACAGGTGCATGGGTTCATGCCATAAGACGCTTCAAAACGATGCGTCATTCAGATTGATCATGTTGTATTCAGGAGGATATTTTGGCTAAAGAAGAAGCTATCGAGGTTGAAGGTGAAGTTGTTGAGCCTTTGCCGAATGCAATGTTCAGGGTAAAGCTTGACAATGGCCACGTGGTATTGGCGCATATCTCCGGCAAAATGCGCAAGTATTACATCCGTATCTTGCCGGGAGATCGGGTGACAGTTGAACTTTCCCCCTACGATCTCTCACGTGGGCGCATTACCTATCGCGCCAAGTAGACCGTTTTGACTCTGTTCGTTGTTTTTGGTTCCCTGACCTTGCAGGAGCCTTCATGATGCCGGCTTGTGCCGGTTTTCGTGTCTTGGGCGAAATGAGAGTTGTTATGACGTCAACGTTTTAGAGGATGACTGATGGAAACGCACTATAACCCCGGCAAAATTGAAGAAAAATGGCAAGCTCTGTGGGCCGAAAATCAGAGTTTTAAAACTGCTGACTATACCGATAAAACCAACTATTACCTGTTGGAAATGTTTCCTTATCCTTCGGGTCGTATTCATATGGGTCACGTCCGCAACTACGCGATCGGTGATGTGGTGGCGCGTTTCAAGCGCTTGCAGGGGTTTAACGTTCTCCATCCCATGGGCTGGGACGCCTTCGGTATGCCTGCTGAAAATGCGGCGATTGACCATGGCACCCACCCCGGCAAGTGGACCTATGAAAATATTGCCAATATGCGGGTTCAACTCAAAAGGATGGGCCTCAGTTACGATTGGTCGCGTGAATTTGCCACCTGCGATGTCGCTTACTACCGCTGGGAACAGCTGATTTTTTTGCGTATGCTCGAAAAGGGCCTAGCCTACAAGAAGACCTCCCAGGTGAATTGGTGTCACGACTGTCAGACGGTTCTCGCCAATGAACAGGTTGAAGATGGGTGCTGCTGGCGCTGCGGTCATGCCGTTAAGCAGAAAGAACTCGATCAGTGGTTTTTCCGCATTACCGCTTACGCCGATGAATTGCTCGCTGAAACGGAAAATCTCAAAGGTTGGCCTGAGAATGTGTTGGCCATGCAACGTAACTGGATTGGCAAGAGTTTCGGTTGTGAAATCGATTTTCAGCTCAAAGACAGCGACGAGTTGATCAAGGTGTTTACGACCCGCCCCGACACTCTTTACGGGGCGACCTTTATGAGTTTGGCTCCCGAGCATCCCCTGGTTGAAACTCTGGTAACTGCCGATCGCCAGGCCGAGGTTGCGGCATTTGTGGAAGAAGTTGCGCGTCAGGATAAAATTGATCGCACCAGTGGTGACCTGGAAAAGAAAGGCATCTTTACCGGCAGTTATTGCACCAATCCCCTGACCGGTGAAGACCTCCCGGTTTTTCTGGCCAACTTTGTTTTAATGGATTACGGCACCGGGGCCGTCATGGCCGTGCCGGCCCATGATCAGCGCGATTTCGAGTTTGCGCGCAAATATCAATTGCCGATCCGGGTCGTGATCCAACCTGAGGGCGAAAGCCTGCGGGCCGAAAATCTGGCTGAAGCCATGACCGGCCCCGGCGAACTGGTGAATTCGGAACAGTTTAACGGCATGCGCAATGACGCGGCCAAGGCAGAAATTACCCATTTTTTGAACCAACGGCAGCAGGGTCGTCAAACGATCAATTACCGTCTGCGTGACTGGGGCGTGTCACGTCAGCGTTATTGGGGAACGCCCATTCCGGTCATCTACTGTGAAACCTGCGGTACGGTGCCGGTTCCAGAAAAAGATTTGCCCGTCACCCTGCCCATGGATGTCGAAATTACCGGCGAAGGCGGCAGCCCTCTGGCCCGTCATCAGCAATTTCTTCAAGTCGATTGCCCGCGTTGTGGCGCGCCAGCCCGGCGCGAGAGCGATACTTTCGATACCTTTGTGGAAAGTTCCTGGTATTTTGCCCGTTATACCTGTCCCCATGAAGATCAGGCACCCCTCAAGAGTGAACTGGTCAATCAGTGGCTGCCGGTTGATCAATATATCGGCGGGGTTGAACATGCGGTTATGCATCTTTTGTACGCGCGTTTTTTCACCAAGGTATTGCGTGACCTTGATCTGCTGAAGGCCGATGAACCCTTTACCAATCTCCTCACCCAGGGGATGGTCTGCATGGAGTCCCAACGTTGCAAAACCCACGGCTGGCTTTATCCGGAAGAGGTGGTCGATGGTCTTTGTGGGCAATGTCAGCAGCCGGTGGTGCTTGGCCGCACCGAAAAAATGAGCAAATCGAAGAAAAACGTGGTGGATCCCGACGCCCTCATCAAGCGCTATGGCGCTG
>JAACTI010000491.1 GCA_009993495.1 Deltaproteobacteria bacterium
GGCCGCATGAATCCATCCCTGGAGCTTAGCTGTCGCCATCCGGGCGACAGATACCCGTTCCATGGCGGCCTCGTGCTCTGTGCCTACGGAGCTGAACAGTTACGGCTGATTTTATCCTGCACAGAACACTGTGCATCTGCTAGAATGCAACTTTGCATTAACTCCCCCTTGACAGGAGCAAAACACAATGGCCGACCTCGCCACCACTTACATGGGTCTGACCCTGAAAAATCCGCTGATCGTCGCCAGCAGCAGTCTAACCGGCAACCTCGAAGGGGTGAAACAGGCCGCTGCGTCAGGTGCCGGTGCGGTGGTGTTGAAATCTTTGTTTGAAGAACAAATTGCCGCCGAAACCGCCAATCTCAGTCAGCACGCTGCTGATGCCGGGCACACGGAAGCCGCTGAATACCTGCAAGGTTACGGGGCAGCACTGGGGCCGGAAACCTATTTGCAGCTGATCAAAGATAGCGTGGCGGCGGTTGATGTGCCGGTGATTGCCAGCCTCAACTGTTTTTCTCGCGACAGCTGGGTCGATTACGCGCGTAAGATCGAAAGCGCCGGAGCGGCCGCCTTGGAATTGAATATCGGCCTGCTACCGACGCGCAGTGGTCAACAGGGGCGGGCCATTGAAGAACGCTATTACCAAATTTTGCATCAGGTGAAATCGGCCCTGAAAATACCCGTCGCCCTCAAAATTGGGCCTTATTTCTCGTCCCTGGCCGAAGTCGCTGCCACCCTCGGCAACGATCGCGCCCAAGCCCCGACCTTCACCGTTGGCTGGTGCGGCCCCGGCGAAACCACGCCGAAGATTGTGTGGCGCAAGGCCGATGCCCTGGTGCTGTTTAATCGTTTTTATCAACTGGATATTGACATCGAAAAAATGGAGATAGTCGCCGGCAATCCCTTAAGCAGCCCCGCCGAAATTACCGGCGCCCTGCGCTGGATGGCCCTGCTGCACAAACGCGTCGCCTCCGACCTGGCCGCCACCACCGGCATTCATGAAGGGCGTGATGTGATTAAACAGCTGCTCGCCGGCGCAACCGTGACCCAGGTTTGTTCAACTTTAATGAAAAACGGTTTCGCCCAGATTGGCCGCATACTCACCGATGTCGAAACCTGGATGGAGCAAAAAGGCTTCACCCGCATCGACCAGTTCCGCGGTCGCCTGAGTCAGGCCAACAGCTCCCATCCGCAAGATTTTGAGCGTCTGCAATACATTAAGCTGTTTGTTGGGCTGGAATAATTCGATCGCTGCCCCCCCCACAATTTTCCTGAATTTTGCACCACAGTTCAGAATGAATTTAATTCAAGATGACGCGAATTCTAAAAAGGGACACTTCCCTATTTGTCAGTGCGGAACATGATTAACATCAATCTTCCGCTAACGCCCCCTTGAATTCAGGCCTCACTCCTCCCCTTGGGTTAAGGGGAGGCCGGGAGGGGTTACGCCTGGCAGGAACTGCCATCGGTGTGAACTTACGGCGAAATCTAACTCCCCCCGGCCCCCTCTTAATTTAAGCGGGGGTGAAAAACCATATTTTTATTCAACTTTCAGGCTGCCAAGTGAGGAGGGCCAGCTGCGGAAGATGAGTGCTAATCAGGATGCGGAATCAGTGTCGCTGACTCCCCCGCCAAAATGGCTGAAGCGTTGCTGAAAATCTGGCCGCCCTGAGAGTCAGCTGAAACCTTTTTTAGTTGGTGGAATTGATAATCCGCTCTTGGTATGCTCGACTTGAAAACTTGCAAATAAAAAGAGAAAACCCATGACCCACAGACAGCAACAGTATTCACAGCAACAGTATTCTTGTGAATCGCGGCAGAGGTTTTCTCCCCCGCTTATAATTAAGAGGGGGCCGGGGGGAGTTAGAGCTTTTCGGTTGTCGCCCCAAATTGGCAGTTCCTGCCAGTGAAAGATTGGTGTTCAGCGGCATTATC
>JAACTI010000492.1 GCA_009993495.1 Deltaproteobacteria bacterium
TGACCGACTTTTCGGTCTTTTACTCGCAGGATTCCATCGCCAACGCGGAGGCGACGCTCAAGGACAAAGCCAGCAAGATCGTGGTCGAGAAGGGGCAGATCGTCAAGGTGAGCAAGGACGCGAAGGGCATCGTCAGCCGCGAGGTGCTCACAAAAAAGTGGACGGACTGGATTGATTACTGGGCGGTGGACTTCAACTTCGAGAGCAAGCGCGAAATCGTGCGCGTGAAGAGCAACAAGGTAAAACAGGCCCATATTCCCGGGATGGAGCAGCCCGAACAGTTAGACCTGCCGGAATATGAGGAAGTCTGGACGGGGGATTACATCTTCGAGAACGAGTGGCAATCCTTCCGCACCAAGAAAGACCGCTCGCTGGAACTGACCAGTGTCTTTCACGAATGCGAGCCCGGGCGGCGCAAGCTGGCCGTCAAGGTGGTGGACATCTTCGGCAACGACACGATGACGATTGTGGAGGTGAGCGTGGGGAAGAGCGGAGGGAAAAAGTAATGGCGAAGTTCAAGGTGTTGAGCGACCCTGGTTTTAATTCCCCCGAATTCGAGGGAATTAAAAATCAGGCTGGTCTCAACAGCTTCATTCTGACCGCAAAACAATGGATCGAAAAAACCAATGCCATCGGCATCAAGGCAACGGCCAGCAGATACGGAGGAACTTATGCACACTCACTGTCATTTCGACCGGAGGGAGAAATCTCATGCCCAGAGTGCATCGCTACTACGTATACCTATTGACGAACAAGAACGACAAGGTCATGTACATCGGCGTAACCAATAATCTTGAGCGGCGGGTGCATGAGCACAAGACGAAGATGGTTCCGGGTTTTACGGAAAAGTACAACGTGACCAAGCTGGTCTACTTCGAGGAAACGCATGATGTCCGCGCCGCGATAGCAAGGGAAAAAGAAATCAAGAAATGGCGTCGAGAGAAGAAGAACAATCTGGTTGTCGCCGTCAATCCTGAGTGGAAGGATCTGAGTGATGGGTGGTTTGAGATCTCTCCCTTCGGTCGAGATGACAAAAGAAATGACGATAAAGGTAACAATAGCGCAATACGAGAGAGAGGTGACTAATGGCGCTGCATTCCAACTTCCCCGAATCGCCCTACGCCATCCTTGACCCGGCCATCCGCTGGTTTCCGGCGGATGAAGCCCTTCGGGAGTCCAGTTCTGAAAAGCTGATGCCGCCCTTAGTGCCGCAACTGCGCCGCAAGGTGAAGGAGTGGCGGGACAACGGCTACACGGGGGCGACGAACACGAGCAAGAGCCTGCTCAACTACTGGTTCAACACGCCGCACCTGCTGCCCCAGACCGACGGCATAATGGCCGAGTTCCAGTATTACTTTGCCCAGCGCGAGGCGCTGGAAACCATCATCTACCTATACGACGTGGTGGGTGTGGAGGACAAGTTCGACCTGATGCGCTTTGATGGTTCCGGTGCGGTCTCCGCCGGCATGTTTGATGAGACCTGGCGGCGCTTTGTGGTGAAAATGGCGACCGGCTCCGGCAAGACAAAGGTGCTGAGTCTGGTTCTAGCCTGGAGTTATTATCACAAACTGTACGAGCCGGAGTCGCAACTGGCGCGCAACTTTCTGGTGATCGCGCCCAACATCATCGTGCTGGATCGCATCTACAAGGATTTTCAGGGACTGCGTATTTTTTTGAAAGACGACCCGGTCTTGCCCGACAATGGCGTGGACGGGCGCAGCTGGCGCGACGATTTTCAATTGACCCTGCATGTTCAGGACGAAGTGCGCATTACCCGGCCTACGGGCAATATCTTTCTGACCAACATCCATCGCGTCTATGCCGGTGACGATATTCCCGCTTCGCCCGATGATGAAGACACGATGGACTATTTCCTGGGCAAGCGGCCCAGCGGTGCGACCACCGACTCCAAAGTAGATTTGGGTATGATCGTGCGCGACATTGACGAACTGATGGTGCTCAACGATGAGGCGCACCATATTCATGACCCGCGCATGGCCTGGTTCAAATCCATCGAGGACATCCACAACCGGCTGAAGCAAAAAGGGTCCGCGCTCTCCCTGCAGGTGGACGTGACGGCTACGCCCAAGCACAACAACGGCGCGATTTTCGTGCAGACGGTCGCCGACTACCCGTTGGTGGAAGCCATCTCGCAAAACGTGG
>JAACTI010000177.1 GCA_009993495.1 Deltaproteobacteria bacterium
TCCCTGCTGAATTATCAGGCCTCGCAGAGTGATTTGCAAAGTCTCTACATGAGTCTGGCGGCGCAACTGGCCGAGCTCTATTTTCAGGTGATGGAACAGCGGGCGCAGCTGGCCCTGGCTGACGCAACCATTAGCACTTACACTGACAGCTTGAACCGGGTCGAAATGCGTTACCGCCAGGGGCTGGTGCCGAGCGTCGATGTCTATCAGGCGCGCCAGAATCTGGCGGCAGCTCAGGCGGTGCGGGTGAATTACGTGCAGGGGGTCAGTGCCGGTGAAAACGCCCTGAGTGTATTACTCGGTAATTATCCGGGCCAGATTTCGTTTAGCATACAAGACCACTTGCCGCCAGCGCCGCCTCCCGTACCCGTTGGGCTTCCGGCCAATCTGTTGCAGAATCGCCCCGATCTGCACGCGGCCTTTTTGCGCGTTAAGGCCGCCGATGCCCAGGTCGCCGCGGCCATTGCCGACCGCTTTCCCAGCCTTAATCTCAGTGCCGGTTACGGAATTTCGCGCTCGGATCTGACCGGAACCTTGATCCGGGGCGATTTCTGGAATCTATTGCTTCGCCTGTCTCAGCCCCTTTTCGATGCCGGACGACGGCAAAACGAAGTCACCCGCAATCAGGCGATTTTCGCCGAGAAAGTCGCCGATTATCAACAGAAGGTGCTGCGCAGTTTTCAGGAAGTTGCCGATGCGCTGGTGGCGAACCAGAGTATTGAGGAAAAAATTGAACGTCTGATCGAGCAGGAACAGGCCAGTGCCGCCGCCAGCCGCCTCTCCCTGCAACGCTACCTTGGCGGGCTGACCGACTATCTGCCTGTTTTGAACAGTCAGATCTTGCATTTCAACCTGCGCAGCCGACTGCTGCTGACCCGCCGCCAGTTGCTGAGTGCTCGCATCAGTCTGGCACGGGCTCTGGGTGGTCAGTGGATGGTCGTAGCAGTGAATGAAACTCCTCATCAACAGGAACCGAAGCATGGAAAAGACTAAACGGCAAAAACATTATCTAAAATGGCTGTTGCCGCTGCTGATTTTGCTGTTTGCGGCGCTGGCCGCGGTTATGGTTGCGAAATCCCGGCGGCCTCCGGCAAAAGAGGTGCGCGATAATCCGGGAATTCTGGTGGAAACCCTGACCCTTGAGGCCAGATCTCAGCGGGCACGGATTCACGCAACGGGGACGGTGAGAGCACAACAGCAGATTTCTCTGGTGGCTGAGGTCACCGGCACCTTGGTCTGGGTCTCGCCAAGGTTTGCTGGCGGCGGTTTTTTCCGCCAGGGCGAAAAACTCCTCGAAATCGACCCACGCGACTATGCGTTAGCGGTAGAACGCGCCCAGGCCGATCTGGCTCGTGCTCAAGCCAGCCTGCAAACCGAAGAAGAGCAGGCCGTGCTTGCCAAGCGCGAATGGCAACAACTTCAGCTGCCCGACAAGGGACAACCCAGCCCGTTGGTGCTGCGGCAACCCCAGCTTCAAAGCGCCCAGGCCACACTGGTGGCGGCGCGCGCCGGGCTGCAACAGGCCCAGTTGAACCTTGAGCGCACCCAGATTTGGGCGCCCTTCAACGGCCGTTTGCACGACAAAAAAGTGGATTTGGGTGAATATGTGCGCAGCGGCAATGTGCTTGGCGGTTTCGCCGGCACGGATCGCGCCGAGATTCTGGTCCCCTTGCCGGTTGAAGATCTGGAATGGCTGGTTATTCCCCGCGCCGGCAGTCGCGCAAGCGGTTCTGCGGTAACCGTTTCCGCCCAGCTCGGCGACAAAAACAAGAGCTGGCAGGGTCAGATTGTCAGATCTCTGGGGGAGGTTGACCCCGTCAGCCGCATGGCCACGATGGTGGTAACGGTTGATGATCCCTATCATCTCAAGGCTTCTGAAGCCAAAGACAGCGCCCTGCTCAGCGGTTTATTTGTTCAACTGGAAATCCAGGGCAAAGAGCTGGGCAGTGTCATTGAGATTCCCCGTGCGGCCTTGCGCCAAGGAGATGTGGTCTGGCTGGCGGCAGCTGATGATCAGCTGGAAATCCGCCCGGTCAAGATTCTGCGCCGTCAGCAGCAGAGCTTGCTGATTGAATCTGGCCTCGCCCCTGGTGAACGTCTGGTGCTGACCAATATTTCTGCCGCGGCGCCAGGGTTGAAGCTGCGCCCCCGTTCTCAGGAGCCTCGGCCATGAAGGGCGCCCTGCGCTGGATGGCGACCAACCATGTCGCCGCCAATTTGTTGATGTTTCTGCTGATTATCGGCGGCATTATCAAGGCCCCGCATATTCAGCAGGAAGTCTTCCCCGAGGTTTCCCTCGACCGCATATCCGTGGTAGTCGCCTATCCGGGGGCCGGGCCCGCCGAAGTCGAAGAGGGGATTCTGCTGCGCATTGAAGAGGTTCTCACCGGCGTTGACGGCATTAAGCAGCTTAAGTCGACCGCGGCCGAAGCCGTGGGAACCGTGATTGCTGAACTGCAAACCGGCCAGGACGCCAATCTGGTGTTGCAGGATATCAAAAGTGAAATTGACCGGATCACCAGTTTCCCGGAAGATGCTGAAAAACCCGTCATCAGCAAAATGCTTAATCGCCGCGAGGTCATTTCCGTCGTCGTCTATGGCGAGGTGGGCGAACGCAGTCTGCGTCAGCAGGCGGAAATCGTCCGCGATGAACTGCTCGAACTCCCTGGTATCACCCAGGTTGAACTGGGCGGGGTACGCCCCTTTGAAATTTCTATCGAAATTTCCGAAGACAATCTGCGCCGCTACCACCTGACCCTTGATCAGGTGGCCACGAAAATTCGCAACGCGTCCCTCGACCTGCCGGGCGGCTCGGTAAAAACCCAAGGCGGCGAAATTCTACTGCGCACCAAAGAACGCCGCTATTTCGGCCCCGAATATGCCGACATTACTATTCTGGCTCAGCCCGATGGCAGCATGGTGCGTTTGGGCGATATTGCCGCAGTGGTTGACGGCTTTGCCGATACTGACGAATACGCGCGCTTCGACGGTCAGGCCGCGGCCATGGTGCGTGTTTTTCGTATCGGCGATCAGAAACCGACCGAAATCTCAAAACAGGTTAACGCCTATATTCAGCAGAAACAGCGGCAACTGCCCGCCGGGCTGCAACTGGCAACCTGGAACGACACTTCGGAAATTTTCCAGAGTCGCATGTCCCTGCTGCAGAAAAATGCCCTTTACGGGCTGAGCCTGGTGATCATCATCCTTGGGCTGTTTCTGGAAATACGCCTGGCCTTGTGGGTGATGCTGGGAATTCCGATTTCCTTTTTCGGCACCCTGTTTCTCATGCCCTTTATCGGCGTTTCCATCAACATGATTTCCCTCTTTGCCTTTATTCTGGCTCTTGGCATTCTGGTCGATGATGCGATTGTGGTGGGTGAAAATATTTACGCACACCGCCAGAGCGGCAAACCCTTCGCCCAGGCGGCGATCGACGGGGTGCTGGAAGTGGCGGTACCGGTGACCTTTTCCATCCTGACCACGGTGGCCGCGTTTCTGCCGCTGATTTTTGTTGCCGGGATGATGGGAAAATTTATCAAGGTCATCCCGCTGATTGTCATCGCCCTGCTGCTGGTTTCTTTGGTTGAATCCCTGCTGGTGCTGCCTGCCCACCTGGCGCTGGGCAAGCGCCGGGGTGAAAGTCGCGGCCTGCTGGGGGCCATTGACCGGGTGCGCAAGGGCGTGGGACGCGGACTTGAACGCTTTGTTGCCGGGCCCTACCTTAGTGCCCTTGAGCTGAATATTCGCTTCCGTTATGCCTCGCTGGCCATTGGCATTGGCGCCTTGATGGTGACGGTGTCCCTGGTCATGGGGGGCGTGGTGAAATTTCGCTTCATGCCCGATGTCGATGGTGACCGCATTACTGCCGCCGTGCAGATGACACGCGGCATGCCCATCGAAGCAACCGCCCGTGTTCAGCAACGCCTGGTTGATGCCGGGATGGAGGTTGTGAAGGAATACAACAGTCAGCGCCCGGCGGGTGATTCGGTGCTGCGGAATATTTATTCGGTGGTGGGTGGCAGCACTGCGGCAGGCGGCCCGGGGGGTGGCAGTGCCAGCAGCGCAGCCCACCTGACTACGGTCGAAATGTTTCTGCGTAAAAGCGAAGAGCGCAAGCTGCCGGCCGCCGATATTTCAGCTGCCTGGCGCAAAAAAGTTGGTGAACTGCCCGGGGTCGAATCCCTGACCTTCGCCTCAAACCTGGTGCGCATGGGCGCGAATATTGACGTGCAGGCCGCCCACGAAGACTTTGTGGTGCTTGAACAGGTGGCGCTTCGCCTGCGTCAAACCCTGGCGGCCTATCCCGGGGTCAGCGACATTGAAGACAGTTATGCGAAAGGCAAGCAGGAAATTCAGCTGCAATTGCGTCCGGCCGCCCGCACCCTGGGGATCACTGAAGCCGAACTCGGACGGCAGGTGCGCGCCGCCTTTTTTGGCGCCGAAGCCCTGCGCTTACAACGTGGCCGCAATGAAATCAAGGTGATGGTGCGCTACCCCGAAGCCCATCGACGCGCCCTGGCCGATCTTGAAAATTTACGTATCCGCACACCAAGCGGGGCGGAAATTCCCCTCAATGTTGCCGCTACAACCACCGCTGGTTATGGTTTTTCAGAAATCAATCGCACCGACCGTAAACGCGTGATCAACGTCACCGCCAGTGTGAATGGGCGGCAGAACAATGCCCAGGAGATTCTGCGCGAGCTCAAGACGCAGATACTCCCTGCTCTGGCCGACGATTATCCCGGCTTGACGTTTGATATGGAAGGCGAAGAAAAGGAACGCGCCGAGTCTCTCGGCAGTATGCTCAATGGTTTTCAGCTGGCGCTGGTGGTCATTTTTGCCCTGCTGGCGATTCCTTTCCGCAGCTACAGTCAACCCCTGCTGATTATGGCGGCCATTCCCTTCGGCATGATCGGCGCGGTGCTGGGTCACATCCTCATGGGTTACGATTTAAGCCTGCTTAGCCTGTTCGGGTTGGTGGCTCTGTCGGGGGTAGTCGTTAACGATTCCCTATTGCTGATCGATCGCGCCAACCAGAACCGACGCGACGGCCAGGATTTACACCAGAGTCTGGTCGAAGCCGGCACCCGGCGCTTCCGCCCGATTATGCTGACCTCACTCACCACCTTCTGTGGCCTGATGCCGATTATTGTTGAAACCAGCGTGCAGGCCCAATTTCTCATTCCCATGGCCATCAGCCTGGGTTTCGGAATTTTGTTTGCCACCGGCATTACCCTGCTGTTAATTCCAAGCCTTTATATGATTCTCGAAGACATCCGCAGCTTGCTGGGACTTAAGGAACATCATGCCCAACAGCCTCTGTAGTTTTGACCTGAAGCTTGCCCGCAGATGACATTCCAAACGCAACCCGCCGCAGGCAGCCTGCGCGAAATGCTCATCATTGCCCTGCCCATGGTGGTCTCCCACGGCTGTGAAACGGTGATGATTTTTACCGACCGGCTTTTTCTCTCGCAGCTGGGTTCCGTTCCCATGAACGCCGCCCTGGTTGGCGGCCTGACCAGCTATATGCTGATGACTTTTTTTGTCGGACTGGTCGGTTATGCCACCGCCCTGGTCGCTCAGTACCTGGGAGCCCTGCGCCGTACAGACTGCGCCCTGGTCGTCACCCAGGCCTTTTTCATCTGTCTGACGGCTTACCCGCTGATTCTGGCGACAGTCCCCCTGATCCACTGGCTGTTTGCCCTGATGGAGAGTGCGCCGGTGCAGCTGCGCGCCCAGCTGCAATATTTTGATCTGCTGATTTACGGCACCCTCTTTGGCCTGTTGCGCACAGTTTTAAACAGCTTTTTTTCAGGTATAGGTCGCACCCGGGTGGTGATGTTGGCGGCCCTGGTGGCCATGACAATCAATGTCGGCGCCAACTACGCGCTGATTTTCGGTCATCTGGGGTTTCCGGCATTGGGCCTGCGTGGCGCCGCTTGCGGCACCATTCTCGCCAGCCTCTGCGGACTGCTGGTGCTGGCCGCCGTTTATTTCAGTCGGGAAAACCGTCAGTGCTATCAGATCCGTAAGTCCCTGCATTTCGATGCCCGCGTCATGGGCAAGCTGTTGCGTTATGGCTCGCCGGCGGGCGGTGAAATGTTTCTCAACCTGCTCGCTTTCACCTTGATCATTCTGATTTTCCACGGCGATGGGCTGATAACCGCCACCGCTATTACCCTGGTGCTTAACTGGGATCTGGTGTCCTTCGTACCCCTGATCGGCATTCAGATCGCCGTCGTCAGTCTGGTGGGGCGCTACATGGGGGCACAGCAACCAGAGCTTGCCACCAAGGTCACAATTGCAGGCTTGAAAATGGCGCTGTTTTATTCCGGTCTGATTCTGCTGCTGTTTGTGTCCTGGCCCGACCAACTGATTGGCATTTTCGAGCCTGCGGTTTTTGATCCAATTTTTACTCAGGCACGCCCCCTGGCGGTCAGCATGCTGCGCCTGGCCGCTTTTTACGTGCTTGCCGATGCCATGATGGTAGTGTTCAGTGGGGCGCTGCGTGGCGCGGGGGATACCTTTTGGACCATGTGTCTGTCTGTCGGTATGCATTGGCTGCTGGTGCTGGTGCTCTGGGGGCTGCTGAAGGTCGCCGGGTTCTCGGCATTAACCGCCTGGATGGCCCTGGTTTGCTTCTTTCTGGTGTTTTGTGGACTTTTTTATCTGCGCTATCGTACCGGCAGGTGGAAAACCCTGGTTGTGGTTGAAGCCGAGCATGAGCGATAGCGTGGGTAAGGCACGAAGCACATCACCGCAGGGAAGGATGCGGTTCACGCTATTCGCCGCATCATTTCCCGATAAAAACCACTTGTAACGGTTGAGCTCTTTTGTGGGAGCGGCTTGAGCCGGGAGAAATCACGCCTGAAGGCAACTCCTGCAACCTCATTCCGACACCTGAGGAACTCTCATTTCCAACCGTGTCATGTCCATAGGGAAAATCAGGTTGCTTGACTGTTAAAGACTCTTATGGTCTACTTTTCCCTCCGAGGTTTCTGTTTTTAAACTCTTTGCACGGAGGTTTCTTATGCGTAAAACTGGACTGTTTCTCTTACTTGTTATCGCTGGCTTAGCTCTGGCATCCACCGCCTTTGCCGGAGTGGCCGCTCAAAACACCGGGTGTGGTCTTGGCACCCTTCTCTGGGAAGGCAATGCTGATGGTTCGGTTGTTTCCCAATCACTGCAAGCAACGACCAACGGTACCTCCGGTAATCAGACTTTTGGTATCACCTCGGGAACCCTTGGGTGTAACAAACCCGCCAGTTTCGTTAAAAATGACAAAGCGCTGACGTTTACCGCCGACAATATGGATCTTCTCGCCCGTGATGTTGCTGCCGGTCAGGGGCAAACCTTGGAAGCTCTCGCCGAACTCATGAGCCTGCCCATGAGCGATCGTGCCCAGGTCTATTCGACCCTGCAAACCAATTTCTCCCAGATCTTCATCACTGGCGATGAAACCGCCGGTGTGGTTCTCGATCGCATCGCCATCTACACCCTGTAATGACGGTTGGCTGCCAACAGGCCGCCCCAAGTTTGAACAGAAAGCTCAAGAGAGGCCAAACTCTCTTGAGCTTTCTGTTTTTACTCGCGGGATTGCTGTCCCTTTTTGTCGCTGATGATGGTTATGCCCAAACGCCCCAGGCTGAAAATCTTCAGGCCCAAGCCATGGAACAAGGCCTGGCCGAAAGTCGTTACTGGCAAATTCTGCTGCACTATAAAGCCGACATTTTTGGTGAGCCGGTAAGCTTGGTCGACGATCCGCGTTTCTTTCTTGACCCTCAGGGTAAAGTTGACCCGCGGGCCGAGTTGGATGCGACCCTGTCGGGCTTGTGGCAACCTCAAAACGAGGCCAAACCTGAAGACCATGTTCGCTGTCGTTTTCCAGCCCGGAGTCAGTGGCTGATGGATGAGCTGGCCCTGGATTCAGCCCAACTGCCGCCGGTGACCTGCCCGCAGCTGGATGAAACCCTGACGCAAATTGAACCACGTTCGGCGCTGCTGATTTTTCCCGGAAACCACAACAACAGCCCGGCCTCCATGTTCGGCCACACCCTGATTGCGATTGAAGGGCCCTACAAAAGTCGGCTTTTGACGTATGCCGTCAACTACGCCGCCCATACGGACGAGACCAACGGTTTCGCTTATGCGTTCAAGGGGCTTTTCGGTCTTTATCCGGGTTTTTATTCCCTGCTGCCCTATTATGTAAAAACCCGCGAATATAACGATCTTGAACGTCGGGATGTTTGGGAATATCAACTGAATTTGACGGCTGCGGAAACCCGCCGCATGACTCTGCATGTTTGGGAGCTGCGCGAGATGGCCTCTGACTATTTCTTTTTCGATGAAAACTGTTCCTATAACCTGCTGTTTCTGCTTGAAGCTGCACGCCCCAGCCTGAATCTCACCGATCCCTGCCGTCCCTGGGTCGTTCCCATTGACACCGTGCGCATTGTTGACCAAGCCGGCTTGATTGAACAGGTGGCCTATCGGCCTTCCAAGGCCACGCGCATTATGACCTTGGCCAAAGAGATGAATCAGCAGGAAACCGCGCTGGCCTTGCAGTTAATTGAAGACCAAACAAGTGCGGTCGAGGTACTTGCCAGCGCGGTGCCCCGTGAAGGGAAAATCCGGATTTTGGATGTTGCGAGCGAGACCCTGGAATTTCGCTACTATCGCGATGAGATTGATCGTGAG
>JAACTI010000178.1 GCA_009993495.1 Deltaproteobacteria bacterium
AGCCTGGCCATCAGTGCCCTGCCACCCTTTAACGGTTTGGTGAGCGAATGGCTCATCTATCTGAGCCTCATCCAGGCTGGCCTCCAGACACCGGGATTCGCCGCCCTGGCACCTTTGCTGCTGGTTGGCCTGCTGGGTTTGGTTGGGGCCCTGGCGCTCTTGACCTTTGTGCGTCTGATCGGCATCAGCCTGCTGGGTGAACCGCGCTCGCCTCAGGCTGAGCATGCTCACGAAGCGAATTCCCTTATGCTCGCTCCTATGGGTCTGTTGCTGGCGGGCTGTCTGCTGATTGGCTTGTTTCCGGCCCAGGTGGTCGAACTTTTACACGGCCCCCTGGCGGCGCTGCTCCACCAGTCGCCACCTGCGCCCCTGCGGGTGCCCCTCACGAGCTTTGGCCACTGGAATCTGCTTCTGCTCGCGCTGCTCCTGGTTTTGGGCCTATGGTTGCGGCATCTGCGCCTGACTCGTCCCCTGGCCGAAACTGGTACCTGGGGCTGCGGCTATGGTTTTATCCGTCCACGCATGGCCTATACGGCAGAAGGCTTTTCCGAACTCATTTTTCGTCGGGTGCTGCCGAGCTATTTTCGACCCAAGGTTGAAGGCGGGCAGGTTGAAGGTCTCTTCCCGGTGACCGGCAACCTCAGCCAGACATCCCTGGATCCGGTGCTGACCCGCCACTGGCAGCCGCTTTTTTTCTGGGTAGCCGAACGCAGTCAGCGTCTACGCTGGTTGCAGCAGGGCCAGCTGCCGATTTATTTGCTTTATATGTTTGCCATCAGTACCCTGTTGCTCATGTGGAGTCTATGGGCGGGACAAGGAGGATGACATGATCTGGCTGCTGTGCGGCATCGTACTTATGGGGGTTTCAGGGCTGGCGGGGCTCATCGGATCTCGCGCCAGGGACGGTGGACAAAAACTCGCCTGCGCCCTGATCCTGGTCGGCGTCACCCTGTGTCTTCCCGCTCTGCTCAAGGTTCTTGCTCCGACGGCAACCGTTATCAATTGGCGCTGGGCCGTACCCGGTGGTCAGTTTCTGCTTGAGCTTGACGCGATTTCGGCAGCCTTTATCCTGCCGTTGTTGCTGGTGGTGGCCCTGGGTGCAATTTATGGCCTGGGTTACTGGCGCCACCGTGAACACCCGGCCAATGCCACAAAATTACAGATATTTTATGGCCTGATCAGCGCGGCAATGATTGTCCTGCTGCTGGCGCGCAACAGCCTGCTGTTTCTGATGGCCTGGGAAGTGATGGCCCTGGCCGGCTATTTTCTGATTACGACCGAAGACCATAAGCCCGAGGTCTGCCGTGCCGGTTTTATCTACCTTATCGCCACGCACAGCGGAACCCTGGCGCTGTTCGGTGCCTTTGCGCTGCTGGGTACGGGGCAGCCTGGGGCCTTAAGCTGGCCCGCGGCGGCGAGCTTTTCCAGCCCCCAGGCCGGGTTGATTTTTATTTTGGCCCTGTTCGGTTTTGGCATGAAGGCCGGGCTTATGCCCCTGCATATCTGGCTGCCCGGCGCCCATGCGGCCGCGCCCAGCCACGCTTCGGCTCTGCTGTCGGGGGTCATGATTAAGACCGGGATTTACGGGCTGGTGCGACTGACCTCTTTTTTTGCCGAGATCCCGGCCTGGTGGGGCTGGACGCTCTTGCTGCTCGGCGTGGTATCTGGAATTTTCGGTGTCGCCCTGGCCATTGCTCAGCACGACATCAAGCGCCTTTTGGCCTATCACAGTGTCGAAAATATCGGCATCATCGCCTTGGGACTGGGGCTGGCTCTCCTCGGGCGCAGCTACAACCAACCCACCCTGGTGGTGCTGGGCCTGGCAGGCTGTCTGCTCCATGTTGCCAATCATGGTCTGTTTAAATCTCTGTTGTTTTTGAGTGCCGGGTCGATGATTCACGGCGTTGGCACCCGCGAAATTGATCAGTATGGTGGGCTGCTGAAACGCCAGCCCCTGACCGGGCTCTTCTTTCTCGGCGGCGCCGTCGCCATCTGTGGGCTGCCACCCTTTAACGGTTTTATCAGCGAATGGCTCATTTATCTGGCAAGTTTCAAGGTTTTAAATTCACCATCCGGCGTGCTGAGTCTCAGCCTGCTCACCGCTCCAGCCCTGGCCCTGATTGGCGGCCTGGCCCTGGCCTGCTTCGTGAAAGTTTTCGGCATCAGTTTCGGCGGTGAACCGCGGACAGCGGCGGCGGCTAGCGCCCATGAAGCCCCGGCGACCATGCTCTGGCCCATGGGGATTTTTCTCCTGGCCTGCGCCTTTATCGGCCTGCTGCCGAGCCAACTTGCCCCTCTGCTGAATCGCGCCGCCGCGCAGTGGCAAGGCCAGGATCACCCCCTGCCCCTGAGTTTGGGCGGGCCCCTGGCCCCTTTAGCGGCGATCAGTCTGGCGGGCTGGATCCTGGTCGTGCTGCTGGCGCTGGTTTTTTGGCGGCTGCGGCGTTGCAGCCAGGGCGCGCGCCGCGATCTTGGCACCTGGGGCTGTGGCTACCCGTTTCCTTCACCCAAAATGCAGTACACTGCCAGCTCCTTTGGCGACAGTCTGGTGCGGCTGTTCAATTTCGGCCTCTGGTCCAAACGTCACGGCGGGCGGCCAGATGGATTGTTTCCCGCCACCAGCTCCTTTGAAAGCCATACCCCGGATTTGTTTCTCGATCGCTTATTCAGCCCCGCTTTTCAAGGCGCGGCCTGGTTGATGCACGGCGTACGACGCCTGATTCAAAACGGGGTGGCAGCAATTTATCTGCTCTACAGTGCCCTGACGCTCCTGGTTCTGCTCGCTCTGCTGACCCGTTGAAAGGATGTAAACCATGATCGGCCGGATTGTGTTGCAACTCTTAATTCTCTTGATGTTCGCGCCCCTGCCGCTGGGTGTCATCAACAAGACCAAAGCTTTGTTTGCCGGTCGGATCGGCCCCCCTCTGTTGCAGCCCTATTACGATCTGGCGCGCCTGTGGCGCAAGGGTTTTGTCTTCAGTCGTACCACTACCTGGGTGTTCCTGGCCGGGCCGGTGGTTGGGCTGGTGGTGCCGGTGCTGGCCTGTCTGCTCTTGCCCTTTGGGGGATTGCCGGCACCAATATCCTTTCATGGCGATTTAATTCTGTTTGTCTACTTGTTCGGCTTATCGCGTTTCTTTACCGCCGCCGCTGCCCTGGACACCGGATCGAGTTTCGAAGGCATGGGTGCGGTTCGTGAGGTGACTTTTTCCTGCCTGGCCGAACCGATTGTGCTGTTTTGCTTGCTGGTGCTGGCTCATGGTGCTGATAGCCTGACCCTGGGGGGGTTGCTCGGCCCCCAGCTCACCAGTTTCTGGCACAGTCCCCACGCCGCCTCTCTGGGAATTGTGCTGGTGTGCCTGTTTGTGGTGCTGTTGGTGGAAAATTCGCGCATTCCCTTTGACGACCCCAACACTCACTTGGAGCTGACCATGATTCACGAGGTCATGGTCTTGGATCACAGCGGCCCCGCCCTGGGCATGATTCTCTATGGTGCGGCGATGAAGTTGGTGGTGCTGGGCGCTCTGGTGGTTCGCTTGGCCCTGCCCCTTCAGACCGGTTGGCTGATCGGCGATTTATTGGTTTTTCTGGTGGGGATACTGCTGTTGGCAGTGGTTATCGGCGTGGTTGAATCGACCATGGCGCGTCTGCGGCTGCCACGGGTACCGCAGGTGCTGGTCGGTACCAGCCTGCTGTCGGTTTTTGCTCTGGTGCTGGCTCTGCGTTAGGAGATGTCATGTCCACGCTCTTGTTACTGATAGTTATTCTGATCAATTTTTACGTCCTCGGCAGTGCGCGGCTGGTGGCCTGCATCCGTGCTGTTGCCCTGCAGGGCGCACTGCTCTCTCTGTTGCCCCTGGTGGCCCATGGCCCTTCCGGCCACGCCTTAATTCTGGGCGTCGGGGCCCTGCTGTTTAAGGGGATTTTCATCCCCTGGTTGCTGCTGCGGGCGATTCGTGAAGTGCGCATCCGCCGCGAGGTCGAACCCTATATCGGTTTTGTCCCAACCCTGTTTCTCGGCGCTCTGGTCACCGCGGGGGCCTTTGTCTTCGCCGATTTTCTGCCCCTGGCGGCGGAACATCACGCAGGACTTTACGTTCCGGCCGCGCTGTCGACCATGGCCGGGGGTTTTCTGCTGCTGATGACGCGGCGCAAAGCGATTACCCAGGTTCTGGGCTATTTGATGCTGGAAAACGGTATCTTCATTTTCGCGATACTCTTATCGGCGGCCATCCCCCTGATGGTCGAAGCCGGGATTCTGCTTGACCTTCTGGTGGGCGTTTTCGTCATGGGTATCGTCCTTAATCAGATCAGCCGCGAATTTGCAACCCTCAACACCGAACGCCTGACGGCTTTAAAGGAATAAATTTCATGTTGATTGTGCTCATACTTTTTCCTTTGCTGGCGGCGGCCCTCAGTTATGCCTTGCCCTGGTACCAAGGGCGTTCCTGGGTGCTGGCGGTCAGTGGTGCTGTGCATTTACTCTTGAGCCTGTGGCTTGTTATTCCATCACCTGTGCCCCTCGGCCCCTGGCTGGGACTCGATGCCCTGTCGCGCCTGGTGCTGGTGGTGACCAGCCTGTTGTACAGCGGTTGCGCCCTTTATGCCGTCGGTTATCTTAATTTGCGCCGCGATCGGGGGAATCGAGTGATTATCCCCTGCCTGCTGGTGTTTCTGGCGGCGATGACCCTGGCAATTTCGGCGCGCCACCTGGGGCTGTTGTGGATGGCGGTTGAGGCAACCACCATCGCCAGCGCGCCGCTGATTTATTACAACCGCAACCGCTTGTCGATTGAAGCCACCTGGAAATACCTGCTCTTGTGCTCGGTCGGGATCGGCCTGGCCATGCTCGGTATGCTCTTTGTTGCCTATGCTGCCCTGGTGGGTGGAAGCACTCCGGTTAGCCTGCAATTCGATACCCTGCTCGCCGGTGCCGCGGGATTATCGCGCCCCTGGCTGCACGCCGGTTTCGTGTTTTTACTGGTTGGTTTCGGCACCAAAATGGGCCTGGCGCCCCTGCATACCTGGAAGCCCGATGCCTATGGTGAAGCACCCGGCATGGTCGGTGCTCTGCTCGCCGGTGGCCTGACCAGTGTTGCCTTTTTGGCGATTCTGCGGGCGGTGCAGTTGATGAACGCCGCCGGCGACGGAGCCATGGCGCGGCAGGCCCTCCTGGGCATGGGGCTCTTGTCCCTGCTGCTCGCCGCAATTTTTATGGTGCGTCAACCTGACATCAAACGGCTGCTTGCCTACTCTTCGGTGGAGCACATGGGCATTCTCGCCATCGGCGTTGGTCTCGGCGGCGTCGCCACCTTTGGTGCCATGCTGCATCTGGTCAATAACGCCCTGACCAAAGGCTGCCTGTTTCTGTCGGCGGGGAATATCCAGCGCGCCTACGCCAGCAAAAAACTTTCAGAAGTTCATGGGGCCATGGCGACCCTGCCCTTGTCCGGCAGTTTGTTTCTGGGCGGGTTTCTGGCGATTACCGGCTCGCCGCCCTTTGGGCCCTTTATGAGTGAATTCACAATTTTACGGGGGGCCTTCGGCAGCGGTCACACCCTCATTGGCCTGGTGATGCTGCTGCTATTGGCGATGGTCTTCATCGGCATGGGCGCCACCGCCCTCGGCGCGACTCAGGGCGAGGCGGTCAAGCTCGACACCAAGTTCAAAGACAACTTTTTGTTGGTAGCCGCGCCGCTGTTTTTTTTGCTCTTGGTGCTGCTCCTCGGCGTCTATCTGCCCGCACCTTTGCAAACCGCACTTAAGGATGCCGCCGCCCTGCTGGAGGTTAAGCCATGAAAGCTTCCAAAGTGATGCGCTTTCGCCAGGGTTTCAGTCTCCCCCTCGCCGGACTACCGCTACTCAACTACGCCAGTTTTCAGAAATCGCTGGCCGCGGAAATGGCCCAGAATGCGCGGGTGGCCAGCTATTTTGGCATGCCTGTCACCGAGGGCGTCGAAATTTACGCGATTTTAGCCCACGACTGGGATGGCGAGCTGGCCCTGCTGCGCACCCGGGTCAAAGACAGCTTTGCTTCTTTAACCCCCCAGTTTCCACAATTGCACCTGTTTGAACGCGAACTCGCCGAAGAGTTTGGGCTACGCCCTGAAGGTCATCCCTGGCTCAAGCCGGTGCGTTTTCACCAGCCCTGGATTGACGCCGCCGACGTTTGGGGCCGCCCCAAGGGCGAGCATCCGCGCGCGGGTGACATGGAATTTTACCGGGTAGAAGGTGAAGAAGTGCACGAAGTCGCGGTTGGGCCGGTACACGCCGGAATTATTGAACCGGGACATTTTCGCTTTCAGTGCCACGGTGAAGAGGTCATGCACCTGGAAATTTCTCTGGGATTTCAGCACCGCGGCCTGGAGCAGATGCTGGTCGGCGGCCCGCACCCAACCAGCCTGCACCAAATCGAAACCGCCGCCGGTGATACCAGCGTTGGGCACGTCAGTGCCTACGCCCAGGTGCTCGAAAATCTGGCAGGCATTGAGGCTCCGCCTCGTGCCCTGGCCATCCGCGCCCTGGCTTTGGAACTCGAACGTCTTGCCAATCACGTCGGCGATATCGGTGGTCTGGCCACCGACGTCGGATTTTTGCCCACCGCTTCCTTCTGCGGCCGCCTGCGTGGTGACTATCTCAACCTCACCGCCGAACTCTGCGGTAGCCGCTTCGGTCGCGGGCTGGTGCGCCCTGGCGGGGTCGGCTTTGATTTTAACCCTGAACTACTGGCAACCTTCGCCGCCCGTCTGCCCAAGTTCGAAAACGAAACCCGCGGTGCCATCGAACTGTGTTTCGATGCCCCCTCGGTGTTGGCGCGCTTTGAAGGCACCGGCAAAATCAGCGCTGACGATGCTGAAACCCTGGGGCTGGTTGGGGTTGCTGCGCGCGCCTGCGGTTTGGTGCGTGATGCCCGTTTGCATCATCCCTTCGGTGCCTGGCAGGGCGGCTTCGATACCCCGGTGATCGAAGTCGATGGCGATGTCGCCGCCCGTGGCCATGTGCGCCGGCGGGAAATTTACGCCTCTTTAGCCCTGGTCAATCAAATCCTTAAACGCCTGCCCGAAGGCCCCGTCCATCAACCTGTGGGCCCTTTGGCGCCTCACTGTTTGGCGGTCTCTTTGTGTGAAGGCTGGCGTGGCGAAGTCGTCCACGCCGCCATCACCGATGCTCAAGGCCGGCTGGCACGCTACAAGATCGTTGACCCTTCGTTCCATAACTGGAGCGGCCTGGCCCTGGTACTGCGCGGTCAGCAGATTTCCGATTTCCCCTTGTGCAATAAAAGTTTTAATCTCTCTTATTGCGGGTTTGACCTTTAATGGCAGCGCAAAACCTATCAGTCGCGGTGCCATCGAGATTCAGGAGCTAGAAGATGCTATCCATTATTCGTGAACGGTTGCGCCAGGGGCATCGCACCGGCAAATTCCCCCAGATCGAACCCCAGCTGCCCGCCCGTTTTCGTGGCCTGCCAGTCCTCAGCCAAGACCTGAGCCCGGACCAGCGCCAGATGGCCGCCGCCAGTTGTCCCTACGCTGCCCTGATGGATCACCCCCAGGGCTTACACGTCGATTTGGGGCGCTGTCTGTTCTGTGCCGATTGCCCGGCCCAGCAAAGTGGCGCCTTGACCTTCAGTCAGGATTATCGCCTCGCCGCCAGCCGCCGCGAAGATTTATGCTACAGCGATGCCGAATACCGCCTGGCCGAAAGCCTTAACCAGCGCATGCTCAAACTCTTTGGCCGCTCGCTGAAATTGCGCCAGGTCTCGGCTGGGGGCTGCAACGCCTGCGAAGCCGACCTCAACGTCCTCGGAACCCTGGTCTACGATCTGGGGCGTTTCGGCATTCAGTTTGTCGCCTCACCCCGCCATGCCGACGGCATTCTGGTCACCGGGCCAGTGACCAAAAATATGCAAAGCGCGCTTCTCGACACCTACGCCGCCATTCCCGCACCCAAAATCGTCATCGCCTCGGGGGCCTGCGCCATCAACGGCGGGCCCTTTTGCCACAGTAGCGAAGCGCATCAAGGCATAGGCGATCTTTTGCCCATTGATCTCTACATCCCCGGCTGCCCACCCCACCCCTATACGGCGCTGGATGCCTTGTTGCGGCTGCTGGACAAGCGCTGACGCCAGACATCTCCCGGCCCTTGATCCTTGGACTCGTCCGGAAAATTGCAAGAAAAATTAGCGCGACAATCAGCGGAATTTTAATATTAAAATTCCGCTGATTGTCTGGATTTCATGGAGTTTCATGCTAGGCTTTTTGTCCGGATGCATAAAACGCCCTTTTTACTCGTGTCCGTAACCTTATTTTCCCGAGGTTCACCCATGGAGACGAAGCGCCGATGACGTCCGACGCTAAAGCAACCCCTCGCCTGCCCTTTTCGCCGGTTTTGTTTATTGTTCTATGGACACTGGTCATTGCCTTGGCCGTCTTTGCGGTCTTCAAGGCGAAAAACGATCTGCTGCGCTCCAATGCTCACGTCATTGCCACCACCAGTTTTGAAAAAGATGTCGCTTTCCGCCGTTGGGGGGCCATGCATGGCGGCGTTTATGTGCCCCTCAGCGAAGACACCCCGGCCAACCCTTACCTGAAAGTCCCTGAACAGGATATTGCGACCCCGGCGGGCAAAAAATTAACCCTGATGAACCCCGCCTACATGACCCGTCAACTTTACGAAAAGGCCGACCCTCATGCGGTTGCCGTCAG
>JAACTI010000493.1 GCA_009993495.1 Deltaproteobacteria bacterium
TCTTCGCCCCATGCCATCTTTTTTGCCTGATCGCAAGAAGGAGTCATCGTGCAACCTCTTATATAGCTTTGCACAAATAATGCTATATATTGTCATTCTCCGACCCAACCGGAGAATCCAGAACCCCTCTCTGGATTGCCCGATCAAGTCGGGCAATGACAAAACAAAGAATTGTATTGTCCGGTCGAGCCCCGGTAAACCGAGGGCAAGCCGGACAATGACAAAAACAACGATGTCGTCTCATTCCATGATTACAAACCCAGTCATTCCACGCACCACCCCCTGTCATTCCACGACTGGATCGGGGAATCCAGATATTAACTCCTCATACAAATCTTTCCAATCCGGGTTCAACTTTTCAATCATATCCATTTTCCATTTTCGATTGTATTTTTTCAATCTCTTCTCTCTATTGAGAGCATATTCTGCGTCTTCAAACTGTTCATAATAGACAAGTTTATCTACACCATATTTTTCAGTAAACCCTTCCACTAATTTATTCTTATGCTGCCAAATACGCTTTATCAAATCAGAGGTTACTCCAATATACAAAGTACCATTTCGCTGACTCGCCAATATGTAAATGTAATAACTCTTTTCCATATAAATCTGGATTGTCCGGTCGAGCCCCGGTAAACCGCCCCGGCAAGCCGAGGGCAAGAGGGCAGGCCGGAGAATGACGAAACAAGGAACTGGATTGCCCGATCAAGCATGCCCTCCGACCCTCCGATCAAGTCGGAGGGCAGGCCCGATCGTGGGGTCGGGCAATGACAAAACAATGATGTCCTGTCATTCCACGATTACAAACCCTGTCATTCTCCGCACCACCCTCTGTCATTCCACGACTTGATCGGGGAATCCAGACGCCGTTCCCCGGCTTGACCGGGAAATTTAAACAATTAAAGAAACTGGATTGTCCGGTCGAGCCGGACAATGACAAAGTGTAAAACCGTTTAATAGGCCTGCCTGTACAATGGCAGACAGGTATTCGTCTATTATCTGAAGTCCGGTCAGATCTGTCTGCGTGCGGACACGCACAGGCAGGCCGGAGAATGACGAACTATAAATCCCAACATCAGAGTGTTGAAAAATTAGGAGTTGCACGCAAACCTCTTTCCGATCTCCTCGGCCAATCCGGCAGTCAGCTTTGCCTCGGCCAAATGACCCCTGAATAACTCCAATGCATTTTCTGAGAGTCGGCGTTTAAGTTCAGCATCCTCTTTCAGCCGCAGAATGGATTC
>JAACTI010000229.1 GCA_009993495.1 Deltaproteobacteria bacterium
ATCTCAAAATTTGCTTTGTTGCGAAGCAATTTTTTCATTGCCCAGTCAAATCTTACAAGACGCTCTTTCATGTATACCTCTTCAATCTTTCGGGTGACCAATATAGCAGAAACCTTTGTAAACTGTATTAACCGCCGGAGAAATTGCCTTCATACAAGAATCACGTGAAAAAGGGGGCCGTGAAAAAGGAGACAGATTTATTTACCGTCTTCGTTGGTCGACTCCATCAACTCTCTTTGACCAGATAGACGCCATGATGCGCTTCAGTATCGGCCCGGTGCGCCTTGAGGTCAGCGGCGACGGCATCGATCTTCTGATTTTAAAATCGACTAGATCGAGGCGCTCATCGGTCTTGAAAGACAGATCGTCAATCTTGCCATTCAGGTCTTCGAGCGATATTTCCAGACTCTCTGTTTTCATATCGCCCTCATGACCTTCACTGCGTCTTCGATCCCTTGCGTAAATTCATCCATGTCTTAATCTCCGACCACAGCAAGCGATCGTCCTCAGACATCCGCCCCCCGTATTCGCGGATAAAAGCAAAGAGTACCGCCATGAACCCGGCGACAAAGGTCACCGCCAGCACGATCAGACTCCGCTTCGGTTTACTCTTCTTATCCGGCACTACCGCCGCATCGAGAACCTGAATCGTTGACGTATCCTTCGACTCCTCGATCTTGGCCAGCTCAAACTGTTTGGTCAGAAGTTCATAAAGCGTTTCCTGAATCTTGAACTCGCGCATCACCCGAGCATACTGCAAACTTATGTCCGGCACATTGGACGTTGAGACAAAAATATCTCCGGAGACCCGCTGCCCTTCGGGGGATTTTTCCAGTCGCCGCAGCTGCGCATGCAGGCCACTCAAAGCCTCGCGCAAAATTTTTACCTCGGGATTTTGCTCGGTCTGAAAGGAGCGCGACACCCCGAGCTCGACCTCCTTGCTGGCTATCTCCCCTTTGAGACGAGCAATCGCCTCAATCGTCGCCGTCGCCTGATCGTCGAGCTTGAAGGCATTATTCCTCTCCTGAAAGGTGCGCAGGGCCTCCTCGGCACGCTTGAGATCGGCCTTGACAATATCCAGCCGCTTTTCGAGAAAGAGGCGCTGCCGTCCGGAGCTGCTGAGATTGAGCTGGAGATTAAGTTTCTTGAGCTCCTCGACATAGGCATTGGCGATGGCGGCGGCACGCTTGGGCTCTTCATCCTCCGCACTGACGGAGATGATCCCGTCCTTCTTGCCGAGAGAGATGCTCACCAGACTATCGAGCTTCTCGTACATCTTCACCCGGTAGTCTTGCTCGTAAACCTCCATCAGCTTGAAGCGATCGATGATGGCATCGGCAAGGGTGCGACTCTTGAGCATGCCGACGTAAAGATCACCGCCGCCCCCCCCGCCCGAAATTCCGGCCAGGGCGGCAAGATCGCCCATACCACCGAGCATGGCTGAGAGGCCGCCCTTGCTTTCGTTCGGCGGCATCAGGGTGGTGGTGGCAAGGTAGATATTGGGCAGCAGCAATGATATGCCACAACTCAGAACAAAAGCTGCCGCCGTCACCTTGACGATGAGACGCCAATTTTTAGCCAGCACCAGCAGATATTCGAGCAGATTGATCTCATCCTCCATAACGGCCGAATCTTGAGCTGACATCTCTTTTTTCTGATTATTCTCCATAGCATCCATCATGTCTTATCACCCGGGAACCTGAGAGCACAGTGTACAAATTCATGAAGTTCTTCATGGGAATCATCGGACCGGGCTCCAACCATACTGCGACCCCCCGCGCGCTTCCGCTTATGATAATCATAAGTGCCCGGAGATCCATGCCTTAAAATCGACAGCGTTCCGCCTGAAAGTGCCGCACAGGTCAGAAGGATGCAATTGCCGCCGCACCGAGGGCCAGCTGATAGAAGATAGTGGAAATATCCTTGACGTTGCGCATAACCGCTATTTTATCGACTTTCTCGGGAACCAAAATCGTATCACCCGGCCACAGTACCTCCGTGTAAAACCCGCCAAATTCCCAGCGGAATCGATCACTATTCCAGCGAACCCCGAGCCCGGCCTGTTTATTGCTCAAAACCGTTCCATCTGCACGGACGACGAACATCTCCTTTTCGTTGGCCGTTTCTTTTATGCCCCCAACGCGATCAAGATAATAGCCAACGGTCTGCCCCGGTCGATAAATCAGCGAAACCGGGTTGTAAACCTCACCCAAAACAGCAACCGACATCGGATTTCTTGGGATGACAATTTCATCTCCCGCCCTCAAAGAAATATCCATGTCGCTCCCGGCCAGTTCTTCCAAAGGAAGGAATTTTGACGCGATGCGCCCGGAAAGTGGCACATTGCGCAATTTATTAATCATCTCTTTGCGGCTTTCAAGCAGGATTTTTGCCGAGGCAAGTTCTTCGGCACTGACCGCTCCCGAGGCGATCTCAAACGACAGCTGAGCCATCACTTTTTCCTGTTCGGCAATCAGTTTTTCAACATTGGCTTTTTGCAGGGCCTTCACTGATTCTCTGGACAGGGTCGCACCACGCAGATAGGCTTCACCGGTATAGCCTCCGGCCCGCTGCAAAACAGAGCTCAATGTTTCCTGTTTACTGATCGCGTAGGTTCCGGGAAAGAGGACTTCTCCACCAACAGTGACCGTAAGCCGTTCGTTATAATCGGGGACGGACCGAACGAAAAGGTGATCTTCCGCCTGCAACTCAAGGTTGTTTTCGGCATCCCCGTGTAACGCCTTGTCCAGATCGATCAAAACACGTTCCGAGCGTGTTTCTTTGCCAACTGGGGTAAAACGGGACAGTTCTGCTTGGCTTAAGTAAGCGAAGTTCCTGATATTTCCCGCCTGCATGATGAGATCCCGAACCGTCATGTTGGCGTAGAGCTGATATTTTCCCGGAATATTCACCGCACCCGAAATATTAACCGTGGATAATTCTTCCATCTGTTTTCGTGAGAAAATGTGAACTTCATCAAATTCAAGCAAACGGTGATTGTTCTCGGGATTCCCGCCTGCGGCCAACTCCGGATTGAAGGTGATTTTTTCAGGGCGATAATAGGGCGGCTGAATGCGCAGGATTTCGGCCATTTCGGTAAAATAACCGGGCAGCAGGTTGTCGTTCGTCAGCAGGTCGCCCACCCGCATGCCGGGAACCCATTCAAAACGACCGGGACGATTGACATATCCAGTGAGCCGGACATAACGGGTTGCGAAGGTGGGAAGAGAGGAAACCCTGACGAGATCACGATCGGCTAATGGGATTTTGAGACTGCCTGCCGGTTTTTTCCCCTTGAGATCCAGGTTGTAATCAAGGATAACTTTCCCTTGGGCATCATCAACGCGTTCAATCTGGACATGATCGGTGACCGCCATGGCGGTCACTCCGCCCGCCATTTCCAATAACGTTGCCAGGTTTTCACCAGCAACAAGTTCATAGATAGCCGGGCGACGAACCTCGCCACTGACCCCCACCTGAGACACCGCAACCGGAACAAAAACCGTATCCCCGGATTGGAGTCTGACATCGTGACTGCGGTCCCCGGTTAGAAAAAAATCATAAAGATCGACAGGAGAAACAGTTTCACCGGCGCGCATCAGGCGCAGGTTGCGTAAGGATCCTTGTTTGGTCGGCCCTCCCGCGGCGTGAAGCACATTCAGCACCGTCGAAAGCGCATTTACGGTATAGGTTCCGGGCTGATTGACCTCGCCGACAACATAAACTTGAATCGACCGCAGGGCACCGAGACTGACATTCACTTCAAAGTCCGAATAATATTTGGCGATCTGCTTGCGGATCGTTTCGCGGATTTGCGCAAAAGACTGACCCCAGAGCTGAATCGCGCCAATTTTCGGCAAAACGATTTCCCCGTTGCGACCCACCTCAATACGAAAAGTCCCGTTCAGACTCCCCCAGATGTCGATATTCAAAACATCGCCCGGCCCAACGATGTAATCGGGGCCAACCAGCCCCGATGCCTCAGGGAGGACGGGCCTGGAGCTGGTAAAAAAATCATAGCCGAATTGTTCAAGATGCTGTTGAGATTCGGTATTACTTAAATCTGCATCGAACCAAACCCCTTCATCTCCCAGTGATTTAAGGAAAGTTTGACGTTCACGAAGAGAAAGAGTCTGTAAATAACGCTCCTGATCTTCCTTATCAAGCGTTTTGAACAAACGAACTTTTTGTGCAGCAATCGCGCCCCCCTCAAGGGACAGCAGTTGAGTCAACGGATCGGCGATGGCAGAAGGCGTTACTTCCTTCGTGCGGGGCTCCCCACCGATGAATTTCCCCAGTGGCAGCGTCGGCGTCGAAAAAAAACGCTCCGCGTTTGATTCAGGCATGGGTTTTGGCACAACAGCGGGCGCTAGTTGTCTGCGCTCAACTTGTTTTTCAGGGACAATAATAACGCTCGGTTGCCCCTGGCCTCCTCCCTCATTGAGGCTCAACGCCTGGTCGTTTGACAAAGGTTCAGCGCACAGTGGCAGGCACGTAAACACCATCACGAGAAGGATCAATATCGAAATTTTATGTCGCATTACAAACAGTTCCCCTGTTCGGCAAGGTTATAATTGGAGATTGCGCGTTCTCACCAGTCACCAGAGACGCGTCACACTGAAACTCGCGGCATGGTCTGTTCGGTCGGCGCCTGCAACATAGCCCACATTTTCGATAGAATCGTTTGCGTAGCTGGCCTTTAATTGCCAGTCAGATGTGACCATCCAGTCGACAGCCACAAACGGCTGACGGTGTTTTTCCAGAACGGCCTGATCATAGCCGCGCTTCTCCTCATCGTAACCCAGTGTTACTTGTACCCTTTCGGTTAACCACCAATCAAGCGCAATATACCGGTCTTCAGCGCCGCCGCCGACGTGATGGCCAAGAATTTTTCCTTTATAGGTGTACCCCGAGCGGTAGATCCCGTGGCGATACCACACCGGCGAGTTATTATCGATGGACGACAGATCGGCATATTCCAGTCGCAGCGACAGCCGCCCGCTGGGTTCAATAACCGGTAAATACAGCCCAACCAAGCTGGCCATATTCGCGATCCAGTACCCTGCTTCATCTTCACCGCCGATTTCAGCATAAAACTCCGCATTCCAGAGAAATGGCAGATGAAGCCTAAAATCAACAGCAGCGACCGAGTTGCTGGTGTCTTCTCCGCCGCTCAGATTTTTCCCCGTCAGGATGGTGACAAACTCACTGGCATCAACATGCGGACGCCCTTCCCCACCAAAGATGACGCAGCGAGAGGCCCCGAGCTCAAACCAGGGAAGCGGTTTTACATCGATGCGCATCCCGGCAAAGTAAGGCTCGGCGACCCTACGCTCGGTTTCCAGACGGCTCCAGAAAACATCCAGCCGCGCTGGCCCCAAAAGACCAAAGATCCACGGCAATATGATTGGTGACGGATTGGTCACCCGCAGCATGTCCAACGGCTCGGCGTTATTGCTCAGAACCAGAGAACCGTGCCTGCCCCGTCCCCACCAGAGTGATTGGCGACCGACTGAAAATTCAAATGCAAAAAGTTGCAACGCCAGTTTACTGTAACGTGTCCCGAAGTGACTCTCAGCCTGGGAGTCATTATTTTCCAGATAGCTCAAATACGGCTGCCAACTGAACAGAAACCAATCAGAAAAACGCAGCTCCGAGATCAAGCCCAGTTCAGCATTATGGTTTTCCGAATAATCCTTGCCCTGGTTGTTATAATCGAGAGCAAATTGTCGCGCATTGGTTCGCGGAATTGTCGTCGGCTGTCCATCGCGATAATCATAACGCAAGGCAACCTGTGTGATGGGCTTGAAATAACTCTTTGCAGCAGAGGGAGAGGTGGCCTGAATGTCATCGGCAAACTCTTTTTTCAAGCGCGTGATAAGTTTCTGGTTTATGTCTGAAGCACCCCGATCGGGCAACAAGTGAACCTCTGCCTCAACAACCAGCCGCGCCGCCTCCGAGCGGGTGTAGGGTCTGTTTCCGGACAAGGATGATTGCACCGCACCGGACGCAGCCAAGCGGTCAAAGGCAGAATACACCCAGCTGTTTAGTGGTAAGGACGATGACACTCCTGCCGCATGTGCGCTCGCGCAAAACATACACCAAACAACTAAGGCGGACACAAACCGGCGCAAAAACATCAGACCTCCTCCTGAGAACGGGATTGAGCAGGCGCGCAAAGTAACAGAAAAACCCTTTTAATTCAAAATAAAAATTCCGGCATTAGCCGTGCGTCGGGCTTGGTTTTTTGGGAACAACAGCGAGAAGTGCTTTGGCCCAGGCTTTTATGGCCGCGGAATCTCACTTCCCCCGGCTCCCTCTCAACCTCAGAGGGGGGAAGCCCTGCTTTTACTCAACGTTCAG
>JAACTI010000230.1 GCA_009993495.1 Deltaproteobacteria bacterium
TGGTCCCGATATTGACGTGCGGCTTTGTCCGCTCATATTTTGCTTTGGACATGATCTTCCTCCCTTGTCGTCAGTACCTTATTGGCCTTTGACCTTGGCAACGATTTCTTCACTGATAGCCTTAGGAACCTGCTCATAGTGGTCAAAAACCATCGTATAAGTCGCGCGTCCCTGAGTTGAACTCCGCAGATCGGTCGCATAACCAAACATACTGGAAAGCGGCACCTCTGACTTAACAATTTGAGCTCCACCGCGAGATTCCATTCCCATGATTCGACCACGGCGACTATTCAAATCACCAATAACATCGCCCATATATTCTTCGGGAACAACAACCTCGACCGCCATAATGGGTTCAAGCAAAACCAAACCTGCCTTGGTTGCACCTTCTTTAAACCCCATGGATCCGGCAATTTTAAAAGCCATCTCCGAAGAATCGACATCATGATAAGATCCGTCGAAACAGGAGACTTTGATATCAACGATCGGGAACCCGGCCAAGACGCCATTTAAAGACGCTTCCTCCGCACCCTTGCCAACAGCCGGAATGTATTCACGTGGAATCACGCCACCCTTGATCTCGTCAACGAAGGTAAAGCCCGCACCGGCCTCAGCCGGTTCGAGGCGCAGCCAGCAATCGCCATACTGTCCGCGACCACCCGACTGGCGTACAAATTTACCCTGAACTTCAACCGTTTTGGTGATGGATTCACGATAGGCAACCTGAGGCGCACCAATATTACACTCGACCTTGAATTCACGCTTCATCCGATCGACGATAATGTCAAGGTGCAGCTCACCCATCCCGGAAAGAATCGTCTGACCAGTCTCATCATCCGTACGCACACGCAAGGACGGGTCTTCTGAAAGCAGCTTGCCGAGGGCAGTGCCCATTTTTTCCTGATCAGCTTTGGTTTTTGGCTCAACCGAAAGGTGAATAACCGGCTCAGGGAATTCCATTGATTCAAGCAGCGACGGCTTTTGAAGGTCGCAGAGTGTATCACCTGTCGTGGTATATTTCAAGCCCACCGCAGCAGCAATATCACCGGAGTAAACCTGCTTAATCTCTTCGCGCTTATTGGCGTGCATTTTCAATAAACGGCCAAAACGTTCTTTTTTGTCCTTGGTCGAATTCAGCACGGTTGAACCTGATTCAGCCACCCCTGAATAAACCCGAAAGAAGGTCAACTGACCAACGAAGGGGTCGGTCATGACTTTGAAAGCCAGGGCAGAAAAAGGTCCGGCATCGTCGGCAGGACGCTCAAGTTCTTCTCCCGTATCCGGGTGCAAGCCTTTGATTGCCGGCACATCAAGGGGCGAAGGCATGTAATCAATCACCGCATCAAGCAAGGCCTGGACACCCTTATTCTTGAAAGCGCTCCCACAGAGCACCGGGTTAATATGCAGGCCAATGGTTGCCTTACGAATTCCCGATTTGATTTCAGCTTCGGTCAACACTTCGCCGCCGAGGTATTTATCCATCAAAGCTTCATCATGGGACGAAATCTCTTCGATCATCGCCTCCCGGGCAGCTTCGGCTTCTTCGCGCAATTCTGCCGGAATATCCACGGTTTCAAACTGAGCACCCAGATTTTCATCATCCCAGATAAAGGCCTGCATTTTTACCAGGTCAACACAACCACGAAAATTTTCTTCAGCGCCAATCGGCAACTGTATCGGGACGGGATTCGCGCCCAGACGATCGCGCATCATATCGACACCACGCTGAAAATCCGCTCCGATACGATCCATTTTATTAACAAATGCAATCCGCGGGACATGATACTTGTCGGCCTGGCGCCAAACGGTTTCAGACTGGGGCTCGACACCACCAACCGAACAGAAAACCGCCACCGAACCATCCAGTACTTTCAGTGAACGCTCAACCTCAATGGTAAAATCAACGTGACCCGGCGTATCAATAATATTGACCCGATGATCCTTCCAGAAACAGGTGGTCGCCGCCGAAGTGATGGTGATACCACGCTCCTGCTCTTGCGCCATCCAGTCCATGGTTGCAGCGCCGTCATGAACTTCACCGATCTTGTGCGAAACACCTGTGTAAAAAAGAATGCGCTCAGTCGTTGTCGTTTTACCGGCATCAATATGCGCCATAATCCCGATGTTCCGGGTATTTTTTAAGCTGACCTGACGTGCCACGTCGTTTCTCCCGCTAAACAGCTAGCTGATTACCAGCGATAATGCGCAAACGCCTTGTTGGCTTCAGCCATGCGGTGCGTATCTTCTTTTTTCTTCACGGATGCACCACGACTCGATGCTGCATCCATAAACTCACCGGCCAAGCGCTCGCGCATGGTTTTCTCACTGCGCAAACGGGCATAGTTGATAATCCAACGAATTGCCACCGCCGTGCGGCGCCCAGGGGCAACTTCCACCGGGACCTGATAGGTTGAACCACCAACCCGGCGTGATTTAACCTCAACAACCGGACGCACGTTGTCCATCGCAGTTTTGAATGTTTCCAGCGGATCATTACCTGAACGCTGCGAAATCAGATCAAAAGCCCCATAAACAATTTGTTCGGCGGTGCTCTTTTTGCCGCCCTTCATGACACCGTTGACAAATTTGGCAACCAATTGATCACCAAATTTCGGATCGGGCAGAATGCTACGCTTTTGTATTTCTCTTCTTCTCGGCATGACGTCCTCTTCTCCAGCTTACTTCGGTCGTTTGGCGCCATACTTCGAGCGCCCCTGCCGACGATCTTTAACTCCGGCAAGGTCAAGAGTACCGCGAACAATGTGATAACGAACACCCGGGAGGTCTTTCACGCGACCACCACGAATCAGAACCACTGAGTGCTCCTGCAAGTTGTGGCCAACACCAGGAATATACGAGGTCACAACCAGACCATTAGTCAGACGAACCCGAGCAACCTTGCGCAAAGCGGAGTTTGGTTTCTTGGGGGTAGTGGTGTAAACACGGGTACAGACTCCGCGTCGCTGAGGACAGGATTTCAGCGCAGGGGCAGTCGACTTAGTGACTTTTTTCTGCCGTCCGTTGCGGATAAGCTGGTTGATTGTCGGCATCTGATAACTCCCAGATAAATTATAATTGTTACAGGCCGTTACAGGCCGTTTCACAAGGCGAAAAACTCGCGGATCTTATCAATCGCCTCTACCTTTGTCAAGCGCTATTTTCGGCAATTCTGAAAAGAACGCAGGATATTACCAACTAGATGTTTTGCTGCGCTTCCTGGGCAGCCGCAGCCGCGAGTTCTCGCTCATACTCGGCATCAAAATCGATGGGTTCTTCGAGTTTCGGTTCCGGTTCGGGGGTATTGATGGTCGCTGCACGGTACTTGGAAATGCCGGTACCAGCGGGGATCAAACGCCCCATAATGACATTTTCTTTCAGACCACGCAGGTTGTCGACCTTGGCCTGAATGGACGCCTGCGTCAGCACCTTGGTGGTTTCCTGGAAAGACGCCGCCGAAATAAACGACTCAGTCGAAAGTGAGGCTTTGGTAATTCCGAGCATAATCGGCTCGCCAATGGCCGCTCGGCCGCCGTCGGCAACCACCCGGTCATTTTCTTCCTCGAACTGCCAGCGTTCGATCTGGTCATCAAGTAAAAAGCTGGTATCACCGACATCCTTTATTTCCACCCGACGCAGCATCTGGCGCACGATGGTTTCAATGTGTTTGTCGTTGATCTTGACCCCTTGCAGACGGTAAACCTCCTGCACCTCATCAACCAGGTACTTGGCCAGTTCTTTTAAACCCAGAACCCGCAGGATATCGTGGGGGTTCGAGGAGCCATCGACCAGTTCTTCGCCGGCACGCAAATAATCACCTTCATGCACCGCAATGTGCTTGCCTTTGGCCACCAGATATTCTTTAGATTCCCCAATTTCAGGGGTCACAATAATCTTGCGCTTACCCTTGGAGTCTTTACCAAAAGAGACCACCCCGTCAATCTCGGTAATCACCGCAACCTCTTTGGGTTTCCGCGCCTCAAACAGCTCGGCAACACGCGGCAAACCACCGGTGATATCCTTGGTCTTGGTTGTTTCGCGGGCAATCTTGGCAATAATCGTCCCCGCATGGATGCTGCGACCTTCCTCGATGGCAATATTCGCTCCAACCGGCAGCATGTAACGCGCCTGATTGCCATTGGGCAATTTGAGGGTCTTGCCATCTTCACCCTTGAGGGTGATACGTGGGCGTTTATCGGCACTTTTGGCTTCGGTAATCACCTTACGCGACAAGCCGGTCACCTCATCAACCTGCTCTTCCATGGTGACACCTTCGGCAATATCACCATAATGAACCACGCCGCCAATTTCCGTAATGATGGGTACGGTGTAGGGGTCCCATTCAGCCAAGACATCGCCGGTCTTAACTTCACCGCCTTCACGCTTGGCGAGACGTGCGCCGTAAACCACCGAATAGCGCTCGCGTTCACGCCCCGTCGGGTCAACCACCATAACTTCGCCTTTACGGCTCATGACAATGGGTAAACCTTCGGCATCGGCCACTGTCGTTAAATTATGGAACTGTAAAATGCCGTCAAAACGGGCCTCAAGAGATGTTTGCTCGGCGCGGCGCGAGGCCGTACCACCAATATGGAAAGTCCGCATGGTTAACTGGGTACCCGGCTCACCAATGGACTGGGCAGCAATAACCCCAACGGCCTCACCCAGATTAACCAGATGTCCGCGGGCCAGATCACGACCGTAACAAAGAGCACAGATTCCGTGACGACTCTTGCACGTCAAAACCGAACGAATACTAATTTTCTCAATACCCGCTTCTTCAATCTTGCGCACCAGGTCTTCATCAAATTGCTGATTAGCCTCAACCAGCAACTCATCGTTGACGGGGTCAAAAACATCATCAAGGGCGACACGACCTAAGATACGATCACCCAGACGTTCAATAACTTCACCGCCTTCGGTCAGGGTTGACACTTCGATACCATCCAGGGTGTCACAGTCATGTTCAACGATAATCGCATCCTGGGCGACATCGACCAGACGACGCGTCAGGTACCCAGAGTTGGCGGTTTTAAGGGCGGTATCAGCCAGGCCCTTGCGAGCGCCGTGGGTTGAAATAAAATACTGCAACACCGTGAGACCTTCACGGAAGTTGGCGGTAATCGGAGTTTCAATAATGGAACCATCCGGCTTGGCCATCAGGCCGCGCATCCCGGCGAGCTGACGAATCTGCTGGGCAGAACCACGGGCACCGGAATCGGCCATCATGTGAATCGCATTGAAAGATGGAACCTCGACCACCTCGCCTTCAGCCGAGGTAATTTTGTCAACTGCGATATTTCCCAGCATGACGCCGGCAATATCTTCCGTACACTTGGCCCAGATATCGATAACCTTGTTGTAGCGTTCGCCGTCGGTAATTAAACCTTCGGTATACTGTTTCTGCAGGTCTTTAACTTCCTCGGAAGCGATCTTTATCCGCCCCTCTTTGCTGGCCGGGATTTCCATATTGTCCAGACAAATAGAGATACCTGACATGGTTGAATAACGGAAGCCGGTCTCTTTGAGCTTGTCCGCCAGAATAACGGTTTCCTTATTGCCCGCCAAACGGAAGCTGGCGTCGATCAGTTCGGCAACCTGTTTCTTACCGATGACCTTGTTGATATGTTCGAAGGGAATCGAAGCCGGCACAACCTCACGCAGCAAAATACGGCCAACGGTGGTTTTCACCAATTCCACCTCACCGTCCTGAGAGGTGGTCATCCGCACCCGCACCGCCGCCTGCAGATCGGCTTCGCCGGAATCAAAGGCCATACGAACCTCATCCGGCGAGATGAAGGTTTTATCAGTGCCCGCGACAAAAGGCCGTTCCCGCGTCATATAATAAAGACCCAGAACCATATCCTGCGAAGGCACGATAATCGGCTTGCCGCTGGCGGGTGACAAGATATTGTTGGTTGACATCATCAGCACCCGTGCTTCGATCTGGCTTTCAATCGACAGGGGCAGGTGAACCGCCATCTGATCACCGTCGAAGTCGGCGTTAAACGCTGTACAAACCAAGGGGTGCAGCTGAATGGCTTTGCCTTCAATCAGTACCGGCTCAAAGGCCTGAATGCCCAGGCGGTGAAGGGTCGGCGCCCGGTTAAGCAACACCGGGTGTTCTTTAATAACCTCTTCAAGAACGTCCCAGACTTCCGTCTTTTCCTTTTCAACCATGCGCTTGGCATTTTTGACCGTAGTGCTGAAACCATATTCTTCGAGCTTCTGATAAATGAAGGGCTTGAAGAGTTCCAGAGCCATCTTTTTCGGCAGACCGCATTGATGCAGCTTCAGTTCGGGACCACAGACAATAACCGAACGTCCGGAATAATC
>JAACTI010000231.1 GCA_009993495.1 Deltaproteobacteria bacterium
GGAGATTTTGCTTGCGTTTAAGTATTTCACTTGACCCCTTGAACCCTGGAATCCTCGAACCCTTTTTACCCACTAAATGGGAGAAGAACCATATTTTTTAACTTCCTCCCGAAACGGTGACAGAACACGCCAGGACGGCTTGCTCAAAAAGATGTGTAAACCCCGCCATAAAGCGCTGGAATAACGGTGTAAAAAGGAGATCCGGAATTGCTGATCGACGGCAGGGGAGAGGATGAATCCGTTCCCTACGAAAGGCTAAGAACATTGATCACCCAGGAGGCCTGTCTCCTGAGCGACTTCATTGAAGTTCTGGTGGACCGGGAGAGTTCGGCAAAGAAGATCAACATCCTGGCGAGCCTCGCGGGATATGAGACGGCCATCGAAAAAAGAGAGGGGCACTGGGCACTGAAGGTCGATACCCGTCACCGGCGGTGCCGGTAATGGAGAGTGCATGGAAAATGGTTTGCCCGGCCGTGACCTGCTTTTCTTTTGACGGCCATTAACAGGGAGGGAAATCCGGTGGAATATCGCAATAAGATCCGGAAACCTGTGAATTTCTCTTTCCAGTACACCCTGAAGGACGATCCTTCCGGATATCAGATCAAGGACGGCAAGGTTGTGGATCACAGCGAAAAAGGAATCCGTTTTGAAGCTATGGAGAAGCTCCCGATCGGGACAAGGCTCAGGCTGATCTTCAAAAATCCAGACCCCACCATCCAGGATTTCCGGCTCAAACCTGAGGGGGTTGTGGTCTGGAGCATCCAGCCCGATCCCAAAGAACCGGTTTTCCGGGTCGGGCTGAAATATCTTTAACGATCGCTTCCTTCCGGTGTTGCCGCAGCGTCATCCCCGGTTGGTCCTTTCATAGAAGAATCCATCAATTTCTGCCGGCTGGATGCCCCCATGGATGATAGATCCGATATAAAATAAAATACACCTGCCAGGATCACGGCAACCAACAGAACGCCGAACCCGAGTTTGGGGCTCCGGTAAAAAATAAAAACAAGGAGCACGGCTACAACGATGACATAGGGTTGATTGGCGTGGTAATAGTTCACAGCATAGTTCATGATCTGAGTGATATCCATATACATTCCTCCCTGAGTGATTTCATTATATCACAGGCCGGTGAAATTTCGAATCAAACAGTGGAGGAAGGGTTCACCTCTCATGCCGGTCCGGAAAACTCTCCTTGTATTCCGAATATTTCAGCGCTTTCCCCCGGACACGTTCCTTGGGATATTTCAGGGCATTCTTGTCCACCTTCCGATGGGCGGCATCTACCAGATCAATGCCGAGTTTCCTCGAAAGTTGAACGAGATAGATCAAAACATCCCCTAATTCATCCCGGATCTCGGCTCGCTTCTCATCGGGGAGTTCCATACTCTCAGCCTCAGTGAGCCACTGGAAATGTTCTACAACCTCAGCAGCCTCAACCGACAGGGCCATGGCAAGATTCTTGGGAGAATGGAAACGATCCCAGTCTCTCTCCTCGACAAACTGCTGGATTTTCTGCGCCAGATCTTTCATCCCGATCTCCTCATCATTTCAGTAAAAGCCTGTTTTTTCATCCACTTATGACCGGTCTCACGCAGGCTATCATAACGGCGGCCTTTACGCAAAATAAAAACCATGCTAACCTGAATATATGATTTAAAGTTTTTCAGCCGGATTGACGATAAGAGCGCTGAGGGTGTACGATTCTTCATATTCGACATGCATCCGGTAAAAGACAACGACGGGAGTGCCCGTCCGAAAAGAGAGCGTTAAATGGAGTTCAGTCTTAGCAAACTGGTGCGATATCTGATCCGAAAAGCCAGACTCGTCAGGAAGGATACCGGAGCTGTCGTGGAAGTTGACGTGGAAGCCCCGGTCATGGTTCCCAAGGTCTGCGTGGTACGGGCCCTGGTGGACCGGATGATCCCCGGCCAGCAGATCATTCTGAGGAGCACGGATCTCGAGATGCCTTGGGAGATGCAGCATTTCTGTAACATGTTAGGACATGAACTGATGGACGTGGGCAGGGAAGACGACACCTACTTCTTCACCCTCAGGGTGCGGGGAGATGAGGACCGGCTCCCCTCGCAGGATCCTTTCCAGCTTGACCTCAGCCCGCAAAGCATGATCCGGACCGTGGATATCACCCCGAACAGGGAACCCTGGAGGCTTCAGGGATCCTCACGGCTGCTGCCGGCCTCCCGGCCTGCGCTCAAAGCAAAGTGACGTCATCTCCAAACCTGCTGTGCAGAAAATTACTGATTCCGTTCCCATAGAATCTCTTACCCATACTTTCCACATCCAATAAAAACTTGACTTTTGATGATGCAATCATCAAAATTTGGGATATTCAATAATCATGCCAGCTTACGCACCGCCTTTTTCATGGCCTGGATCAGGAGGAGGTTTTCCTCGTGCATCCGTACGGCCACGCGGAAAAAAACGGGACCGAGGCCTGGGAATGAGGCGCAGTTGCGCACCAGGATCCCGGACCGGAGCAGGGACTCAAAGAGACGTTCCGGTTCGGGGAGGGGAGGGGAGGTCTCAATGAGCAGAAAGTTTGCTTGTGAAGGGAAGACCCGGACACCGGGGATGCCGCCCAGTTCATGAATCAGATAATCCCTTTGCTCGCGGACCAGGGCGACCGCAGCCTGGCGGTACGCTTCATCGCTGAGTGCGGCGATTGCGGCCGCCTGGGAGAGGCGATTGACCGTCCAAGGTTCCTGGTGGATCCTGATCCTCTCCATGAGAGGTTCAGAACCGTACAAGGCGCCCGATCTGAGACCCGGTATCCCATAAAACTTGGTCAACGAACGGAGGACCAGGAGATTCTCGTATTCAGTCACCCGGAACCGGAACGACTCGCCCAGGACAAAGTCCATGAACGCCTCGTCAATCACAAGGGTGACCTTTGAGTCTCCGGACGCGGAAAGGATCTTTTTCATCTCACCGCAAGGAACCAAGCCGCCGGTAGGGTTGTTGGGATTGCAGATCAGGACCAGGTCCACATCCTTCTGCATCTGCTGGATGAACCGGTCCGTATCGAGGGCGAACGCCTCTTCCTTGCGGAGGGGAAAATGAACCACGGCAGACCCGGCCAAGGAAAGGGCACTCTCATAGTCCGAATAGGAGGGCATGGGGATCAGCGCCCTCTTGGGGCGGAGCACCCTTGGGATCAGATAGATGAATTCGGTGCTCCCGTTCCCCGCAAGGATATTCTCAGGCGGGATGCGGTCCCTTGAAGATAGAGTCTCCCTCAGGGTCATCGCATCGGTTTCCGGGTATTGCACCAGCCGGTCCATCTCCTGCAGGACGGCCTTGATCGCTGTTTTGGGCGTACCCAGGGGATTGATATTCGATGAAAAATCGAGGATCTCCTTCTCCGGGACACCGTACCGCCTCGATATCTCTCTGAGATTTCCACCATGTAGTTGTTTCATAACTGATCCCGCAAAAAAGTTAGGATGAACCAGAGCACACAGAGAAAAAACCTTTTTGCCACGAATGAACACGAATCTACACAAAAAAACGGCTGTTGTTTATTTGTGCCAATTCGTGGCTAAATAGTTTTTTTAGTGCCTTTGTGCCTTGGTGGCGGAAAAGGCTTTTCTCTGTGTACTCTGTGGTGAAATATTATCTCCCTACTGAAGCACAAATCTCACGGTAAGCAATGCCTCGGATTTTACATTGTTCCCGTTGACTCTGGCCGGCACAAAGGTGGACTCTCGGATCGCTTTGGCCGCCGCCTGATCAAAACCGAATCCTGCCGTCTCAATCACTTCCATATGAGTCAGGCGTCCGGTTTCATCGATCATCAGCTTGAGCACCACCTGATCCTCTTTTCCACGCCGTCTGGCAGAGTCAGGATAGACCGGCATGACCTGCTCATGGAATCGGGGTCCATTATTCCCGCCAAACGCACCGGAGTACAATGCACCCAATGACACATGACCTTCCAAATCCGCCTTTTCAAATCCCGCGATATCCTGCCCCGATCCCTTTGAGACCAGGGAATCCACGGCAGCATCCCGAGGCCTTGCCTCCTTGTCCCCATGGTCTTGAACCTCGGTCTCCTCTTCATGCCGGACGGGCGCCCCGGCCATGATTGTCGCTTTGATCACAGACGGAGCAGGAACCTGGGGGGGATTTTGTTGATCCGACCTGACCGACTTTGACTCCCTCTTCTGGTCTGCCTTGAGGTCTCTGCCGGGAATGGCCGAGCGGCTTTGCTTTTCAGATCCATGATTCATGGTCCCACCCTGCGGGCCGCCGGGATCTGCGATCATGAGTGAGTCCTTTCCATCCGCCATGAAGACATTGATGGTTCCGGGCCCGCCTGTGATACGGCCAAGGCCCGTGGAAAAGATCGCACCCATCAGGATCAGATGGACGAGCACGGAACCTGCAATAGAAAATATCTGATGCCGTCTGTTTTCAATCATCGCAATCCATTCTTATCTTCCATCCGTTCAAACCCGAACGAGACCGTGCCGTTTTCATGATGATAGATCATGACATCCACATCAAAAGCCTCCCGCAGCAAATCACGGGTGATGGTCTCAAGCGGTCTCCCCTCTGTGATGATCCTTCCCTCTTTGACCACATAGACCTTATCGAACTGAAAGGCCAGATTGATATCATGAAGGGCCATGACGATGGATATATGCTTTTGATGCCTCAGATCCTTGAGGAGCCTCATCAATTCTATCTGGAACCGGATATCCAGATTGGCCAGAGGTTCATCCAGAAGAAGAATGCCGGCCCCCTGCAGCAGGGTCATGGCGAGAAAGGCCCTCCTCCTCTCCCCGCCGCTCAGTTCGCCGATCAGGGAATCTCCTTTGTCCGCAAGCCCCACCGTGGCCACGGCTTCATCCGGAGTCAGGTCCGGGGGGATGTCATAGGGATAGAGCCCCATGCGGACGAGTTCATTCACCCGGAAGGGCACATGAACGTCCAGCATCTGCGGGAGATAGCTGACCAGTTTTGCCCGGTCTCTATCTCTGTAGTGATGAATGGCCTTTCCCCAGAGGGTGATCTCTCCTGCGCCGGGCCGGAGGGTCCCGGCAGCGAGTTTCAGGATCGTGGATTTCCCCGATCCGTTCGCACCGATGAGACCGATAAACTCGCCGCTTTCAACCGAAAGGCACAGGTTATCAATGGCGGGATCTCCATTGTAGGAAAAGGAAACATTCGACAGATCGAGCATGCCCATTCTTCTTCCCCGGCTCCTATGATTCCCCGAGAATATCCTTCTGCTTCAGCAGATAAAGAAAATAAGGAGCGCCGAGAACGGCCGTGATGATCCCCGACGGGAGTTCCATAGGCGCAACCGCCGTTCTTCCGATGGTATCGGCCGTACAGAGGAGAGCTCCGCCTGCAACCACGGACAAGGGGATCAGGACCCTGTTGTCGGAGCCCACAACAAATCGAATGATATGGGGCACCAGGAGACCGATAAAACCGACCACACCGCCCATGGAGACCGAAGCGGCCGTCATCAACCCCACGGCCAGAAAGAGGATCCATCTCTCCCGGCCCGGATTGAACCCAAGACTGTGGGCGATATCATCTCCCAGCATGAGCGCATTCAACCCCTTGGCCCTCCACAGAGAGAGGATCAGGCCGATCAATATCAGAACAAACCCGTAGGGGATCAACGACCAGTCGGCCATGGCCAGATCACCGAAGATCCAGAGAATGGCCCGCCTCATCCCCTCATCGGATGAAAGAGACATCATGAGCATGAGCAGGGACGAAAAGAGAAACCCAACTCCCACGCCGGCCAGCAGCAGCCTTTCCGGCCACAACCCGCCCCTTCTGTAGCCCATGGCCCCCACGGCGATCCCTGTGAGTACGGCCCCCACAAAGGCAAAGACAGGGATGGTGAAAAATCCGAAGGCTGTGCTCCCAAGCAAGAGGCCGAGTGCGGCGAGGAGGGCCGCGCCGCTCGAGATGCCGAGGATGTATGGATCCGCAAGGGGATTCCTCAGTATCCCCTGAAGCACCGCACCGGATGCACCCAATGCCCCTCCCATGAGCAGGGAAAGGATCACGCGGGGAAGACGGATCGAGAGCAGGATCTGCCGCGAGACCTCATCCATCTGCAGGGGATTGATCCATTTCGGCCCCACGCAAAGAGAGAGCACCGCGAGGCATACGGACCCGATGATCATCCATAAGGTCTGCTTCTTCATGACCCTGCCCTACTCCCTGTTCAGATAGCCTGACAGTTCTTCAATCCCATCGATGACCCTTGGCCCCAACCGGTAGAGGGCGTCCCCCGTGAAATAGACTCTTCCCTTTTTGACGGCATCGAGCATACGAAGTTTTTGAAGAAGGCCTTTGGAAACCTCCTGCATGTTCCCGTGCCCCTTGCCGATAAAGATCACATCCGGATTGCGGTGGATGATCTCTTCCACCGAATACTTGGGGTATTTGGTCTTGACATCATGGGCGATATTCTCCAAGCCCAATAGATGCAGTGCATCATCCATGGCCGTCCACGGTCCGGCTACAATCATAGGCTCAGGCCAGACGATGAAGAGGGCCTTCCTTTTTGGGGACTGCGCACTCCCCCCGGCCCTCATCCGGTCTAATGCGTCCTGGATCCTCAGGGCCAGGGCAAGGGCCTGCTCTTCGGCCCCAAGGGCCGCTCCAAGGTCCCGAATCCCCTGGGGGAGCTCCGAGATTTGTCTCGCCTGAAACACATAGGTCCTCTGATGAAGATTCCTCATCTTCACCTCGAACTCCCTGGGATTGCCGTCTGTGGTCATGACGACCATGTCCGGCCTCAAGGAGACCACGGCTTCAAGAGACGGGTTCGACATGCCGCCGATCTTGGGTTTGTCTTTGGCTCGAGGGGGCTGATCACAATAGCTGGTCACACCCACAATCCTCTCTTCCAGACCCATGGCATAGAGGATCTCGGTCAGATTGGGGGCCAGAGATATGATCCTTTCCGGCGGAGCAGCAAAGGCTCCACCGGAAAGGGATAAACAGATCAGCGTGTAAAAAAATATCCGTCTCATATCTTCTCAGAACCTCTCAGAACTCCGCAGAGATACCCAAGAGGACGTTGATCTTCGGTGACGGATAAAATGCCTTTTCCACCGGAAAGGTCCTCAAAGCTCCGTATTCAGAATAGTCATTATTGGTCAGGTTGTTGATATCAAAAAACGCGGTGATAAACTTCCAGACATATTTCAGTTTTGCATTGAGCACCACATAATCGTCCTGGTTATCGAAGGCATTGGCAAAATCACTGATAAAGGGACGCTTGCCCACATAGATTCCATTCAGCGCTATGGAAAATCCGCCACCGAGCGAAAGCGTGGTCCCCAAAGTGGCCTTATGTTTCGGCACGTCGGGGATCTTCTTGCCCATGAACTGCCCATCCTCAATGGCCGCAACCAGATAGGTATAACCCCCATTCACGGTCAACCATTTTGTCGGCTCAGCATGGAACGTGGCTTCCAAACCGTCCCGGCGGGTCTTGCCGTCCAGGTTCTCATTTGCGAAGGTCCCTGGGTTAAAAAAGATTTCGTCATCCGTGTCCAGCCGATAGACATTGATATGCACGTAAGCCTTGTCCGACAGATAGTGCCGAAGTCCCAATTCGTAATTTTTTGTGCTCTGAGGCTTCAGGTTTTGGTCTATGGTATTCGTGAAGAAACTGAAGAACTCATCAAACAACGGATACCGGAAACTCCTGGAACTGCTGAGATAGGCATAGGATTTTTTGCCATAGGTATAGTTCATCCCCGCCGTTACCGAGTTCTCATCGGTTGAGGTCTTCTTTGGCGTGCTGGGCTGGAATTCGAAATCCGCCTTGTCGTAGCGGTATCCTCCGGAGAAAGAGAGATGGTCTGTGGGAGCCAACTCATCGTGCAGATAATATCCGTAATGCTTTTTTTCAAAGGCAAACTTGCCCGTAGAGGAAGTTCCAAAAAAAAGACTACTATTCGCGATATCCTCATCAATATCCTGATAATCGAAACCGAGGGTCAGGCTGTTCCCAAGGTTTTCCCATTTGTTCTTCAAGAGGACCTGGGGTGTTAAAGCCACAGTTTTTATTTCTGTCTTACCGGTGTACTCCCCGCCTGTAAAAGAGGCAAAGGCATTGGAATCCCTGTCTCTGAATGAAGCGTCGACTTTAAAAAGACTCCCATCCCCAAAATAGATCTCCGGCCCTCCATGTAGATAATAATCCTCCACATCGGCGAAGTCGTGGGGCGTGGTCGTATCTGTTCTGGAGAGGCCGGATGCAAAATCGCTTTGCGTCAACGCCCCGGGCAGACTTGAGTTATCCTTGTGGAATCCGCTGTTCAGATGAATCCGCATCTTATCATTGAAATCATAGGCGAGGTTAACACCTGCGTCCTTGGCGCGTGTGTCGCTGTTATCCCGGTACCCGTCAGACTTCAACGTGCTTCCGGAAAAGGCGTAGGATAGACCATCCTCCCGACCGCTCAGGTCGGCGCTGCTTTCATAGGTGCCATAACTTCCGACATCCCCTTCCACCTTGCCATGGGAACGGTCCCCTTCCTTGGTGATGATATTGATCACGCCTCCCGATGCATTGTCTCCGTAGAGTACGCTCCCGCTCCCGCCGCGAATGATTTCAATTCTCGCTGCCCTGTCGAGGGGGATCTGGGTCCAATCGGTCCCGCTCAGGTCGTCCTGGTTCACCCGTCTGCCATCGACCAGAACCAGGGTATTGCAGCCGGCGGTCTCTCCGAATCCCCGTATATCGACGGTATAATATCTTCTGCTCCCGTTAATATCGTTCACCTTGATCCCCACTTCATTCCGCAGAAGGTCCGGGATGTTCTGCGCCGTGGAATGGCGTATATCCTCTTCGGTAATCACCGTGACGTAGGCAGGAATATCGGACAGTTGCTCCTCATACCGGGTGGCCGTCACAACAATCTCACCCATGTCTTTTTCCATAACCCCTTGTTCATCCGCTGCAACCGCTCCTTCAGGTATGGTCATGACCAGGGTCATGAGCAAGGCAAGAATGACACCACCGGCCTCCCGATTTCTATCAGACGATGCAACTCCGAGAGGAACCCTTTTTTCTGGTCGGATGAATCGAGAAAACACCAAACAAATGAAACAGAGTCGATTCCAAAGCACGTATACCATTTTCGTCTCCTTTCGCGAGGACATTCAGGAGGGCAAGTCTTCCGGCTTCGGGCTCTCTACTTTCCCACCTTCCCATCATGGTATTACCCATGGCAGTGGTCTGCTGGAATTTCGCTCCCATCACGGCTGCGGAACAGCGGGGGATTCACACCCCACTTCCTTTAACCCATCCATGTTAGTGGATAAAAAACTTCAATAAAACTTTACGGCTTCGTAAAAAGTCCATCACCTCCTTTCACCCAAACGACACACTGAGTGCACCGGTATACCGAGTACAAGTAGCAGACCGCTGAATGCTTGCTTAGTGGCCCTATTCGTAAATACGGTGGCATTCGATTGCCGTAGGGCGGTCTCCTCGGCGTTCCGCTCCTTGTGGTGTACCAGAGGGGTACGCCTCAGTCGCGCGCCTTGATGAGACCGCCCTACGACCCTCTCGGTACTTCACCATATTTACGAACAGGACCACTTAGTGAGAAAGAAGGAACCGG
>JAACTI010000232.1 GCA_009993495.1 Deltaproteobacteria bacterium
TGATAGTGCCGCGAAACTCGGGATGTTTGGCCAGTTGGTGAATTTCTTTTTCGATGGCAGCTTTTGAACGCGATTGAATGGTTTTGCCTTGATGGTGAGTGATGGCACAAAAAGCACAGCCCCCAAAGCAGCCGCGATGGCTGGTGACGGAAAATTTTATCTGTTCATAGGCTGGAATCTTCTGCTGATAACTGGGATGTGGCAGGCGCGTGAAGGGTAGGGCGTAAATGCGATCGAGCTCCTTAGCTTCCAGCGGTAGCGCCGGGGGGTTGATCAGCAGCCGGCGACCGGCATGACCTTGCAAAAGCCTGCGCCCGGTCACGGGATTTTGTTCTTCCGCCGCCAGTCGAAATGCCAGATTGTAGGCCTGAGGATCTTGCTGAACCTCTTCGTAAGTGGGCAATTCAACGGCTTCGCTGACGGCCTCTTTAGAGATCAGCGCCGTGCCGCGAAGATTGGTGATCTGGGCCATCTTTTCGCCGGCACTCAGGCGGCGACAAAGTTCCAGCAGTGCGGTTTCAGCCATGCCGTACACCAGCAGGTCGGCTTTGCTGTCGACCAGAATGGAACGCCTGACCTGATCTGACCAGTAATCGTAGTGGGCCAGTCGTCTGAGGCTGGCCTCAATCCCCCCAATGACGGTTGGAATTCCTTTTAATGCGCCCTTAACCGCTGCGGTGTAGGCAATAACGGCTCGATTCGGGCGCAAGCCTGCAACCCCGCCTGGGGAATAGGCATCGTCGTGGCGGATTTTTTTGGCGGCGGTGTAATGATTGACCATGGAATCCATGGCACCCGCCGAAATGGCAGCAAACAAGCGCGGACGGCCCATGACCTGAAAAGCCTCAGGGTTTTTCCAGTCGGGTTGGGCGATGATTCCAACGCGATAGCCCGCCCCCTGGAGCAACCGCGCCAAGAGTGCGGTGCCGAAGGACGGATGATCAATATAAGCGTCACCACTAATAAACAGAACATCCAACTCATTCCAGCCCCGCGCCTTGAGGTCGGTACGGCAGATGGGCAGAAATGTGTTGCGGGTAGCGGTCTTCAAAGTCTTCATCTCATCATCTGGTGATTGTGGACTGGTTTTTTATTTTTAGCACAGAACATTTTTTTTTGCCTGTCTGTCGCGCTCCGGGTGTTCTCTTGATTTTGTTAATAGGCATAAGAAGTCTAAAGTAAAACCAGAGTTCTAAACCAAGAAAAACACATAAATACAGAGACTTAGTCTTGATATGCTTCGGCATAAAAATCATAAAGCGCAAAAAATATACTATTGATTTGCTCAGTAGAATGTTATGTAAGCTAACATACCGTTTTAAATGGAAAATTTAAAAATAGATGCTTGACAGAACCTTAGATGTGGTGAAGAATGCATCCACGAAAACCTTTTCGGGTAAAAAAAAACATAAACGGGAAAAAGGAGTCAATTATGCGTTGTCCAGTCTGTGGAAGTCATGAACAGAGTGTTTTAAGTATGAAGGCAGAGCAGTTTGAAGAAGGTTTGGTTGAGTGCGGCGTCTGCGGTAGTAGCTGGTCGATCAATCATGGACTTGCGAAAGTTGTTGTCGATGCGCAACTTGCCAGCTTCCTGCAAGGGCAGAGTGAGTGTGTCGAGGCGGATGATTACACCTGGGCCGCTTAATTCTGCAATTTGAAACAGACGGAGGAGATTATCTGATGGAGGCAACCAAAATGATTGAAGCGGTTCCTTGTCGCTGTGGCGGTCGGGTAAAGGTGTTCGGCCCCTGTGAATTTGCTCCCCGCAGTCATTGGGGCGTGTATTGTGCCGAGGATAAATGCGACCACATGGCGACTGGGAACAGTTTGGAAGACGCGATTTATCACTGGAATCACAGTCTGGACATGGTTCACGCCTGAGAAGTCTTACGGCAAAATTCGGGCTCTATGTCTACTGAGCTGAAGAGATGCAGAGTTCCGAGATTACAGAAAAAGCTGATAGGCCGGGTCTGCGCTGACTTCCTGGTAAGAGTAGCCCAGGCGTTTGAGGAAATTATTCAAGCGTCGACTTTCTTTATCGGGCAGTTCGAGTCCGATCAGGACCCGGCCAAATTCTCCACCGCTGCTGCGATAATGGAAAAGTGAAATATTCCAGTTGGCGCCCATGTCGGCGAGAAACCGGCTGAGGGCTCCGCTGCGTTCCGGGAACCAGAAACGGTAAAGTTTTTCGTTGCTTGCCTGGGCGGATCGACCGCCAATCATGTAGCGCAGGTGGGTTTTCGCCAGGTCGTTATCGGTCAAATCCCTATTTTCGTAGCCTGCAGCAGCCAGTTTTTTAGAAAATTCACGCCGGGCGTTTTTCCCGCCCAACTCTATCCCGACAAAAATTTGTGCACTGGTTCGTAACGCCAGCCGATAGCTAAATTCGGTGATGTTGATGTCGCCGAGGACTTCACTGCATAAATGCCGTAACGCGCCCGGTTTTTCGGGAATAGTCACGGCAAAAATCGATTCTAGCTGCTCGCCGATCTGCGTGCGCTCCGCCACGTAGCGCAGGCGTTCAAAGTTCATATTTGCGCCCGAATTAATGGCGACCAAGGTTTGATGCTTGATTCCGGTTTCTTCGACATGGCGCTTAATGCCGGCAACCGCCAGCGCTCCCGCGGGCTCGACAATGGAGCGGGTCGCCTCGTAAATCAATTTAATCGCACTGCAAATTTCATCGGTTGACACGCGGATAATTTCATCAACATAGCTGTTACAGAGTTTGAATGTCAGCAGGCCTGCTTTTTTCACCGCAACCCCATCGGCAAAAATCCCGACGCTTTTCAGTTCAACCGGTTTGCCCGCGTGCAAGGCATGCCACATGGTGGCACTGTCGAGGGGTTCGACACCGATAATTTTAATGGCCGGGCAGAGGGCTTTCAGATAACAGGCGATGCCAGCAATCAGTCCGCCGCCGCCAACCGGCACATAAACCGCATCCATTTTACCCGCTCGCTGACGCAGTAATTCGTCGGCAACGGTGCCCTGGCCCGCAATCACCAGTTCATCATCAAAAGGGTGAATATATGTCATCTTCCGTTGCGCGGTTATTTCGGCGCAGTACTGGGCTGCTTCGGAGTAGTTGTCGCCATGCAGCATTACTTCGGCACCGCGGGCTTTAACCGCATCGACCTTGATCTGCGGGGTTGTCACCGGCATAACAATCAGGGCTTTTAACCCCAGCTTCTGGGCCGCAAAGGCAACACCCTGAGCGTGGTTGCCGGCAGAGGCTGCGATAACTCCCCGGGTCTTTTCGACCGTGCTCAGGTGCGCAATTTTGTTGTAAGCGCCGCGAATTTTAAAACTGAAAACCGGCTGCAGGTCTTCACGTTTGAGGTAAATTTCATTTTCGAGACGCAAAGACAAGGCCGTGGCTTTTTCGAGAGGCGTTTCGATTGCGGCTTCGTAAACTTTTGACGTTAATATGTTCCGCAGCATTTTCTGCATGTAAATTCTCCATAAATTGCAGCCCGTTGTTGTGGACTCTCTGCGCCCTCAGACGTGTAAGGGTGTTTCCTTTTGAAGCTTTATCGTGGCGGGCGCTTTTTTAAGCTACGCAAATTTGAACCGAACCCTACATAACACAGGTGGTTATGCCTCGTCATAAATTATTTGTCACTTGAAAACCTTTGAACTGTCCCAGGGAAATGGCTCATTTCTTTTTTGGAAACCACTTTTTTCCACGGCCCATAGAAACATCACGCGACCATCCGAAGCGGTCATATTCGTGCTCATGAGCATGAATGTATTTTCTAAATGCGTTGTTTTTTTAATATTCACATGAAAAAGTATTTTTTTTTGTTATAGTGTCCGCTCAAAATAACGCATTAGGTGGGGACTGGAGGTGATGCCATTGTTTGGTAGCAGGCGTAGCAAAAAATCTCTGGCCGTCGGAATTGCCAGCGGGCAATCTGGAGTTGCAGTGGTGATTATGCATTGCGCCAAAGGTGAGCGACCGCGTGTTGTGGATTGTGCCTTGCTGTCATCTGCTCCTGCCGAACTTGCAGACTATTGCCGTGCGCATAATCTGCACCAAAAGCCCTGTGTCGACAGCCTGCCGCCGGAGCGTTATGCCTTGATGCCCGTGGAGGTTCAGAGTCTCAAACCAGAAGAACGGCTCGATGCCATCCGCTGGCAGATTCGCGAACTTCTCGAATATCCGGCCGCAGACGCGGTGATCGACCTGATAAATATTCCGGTTTTTGGCAGTGAAGATAATATTAAAAATCAAATAGTTGCCGCACCACGTGCGTTTTTGCAAGAGCGCGTTGATCTCTGTAAACGCCTCGATCTCAAGCTGCAGACCATCGATATTGCCGAGTTTTCCCTCCGTAACCTGCTGGAACTTTATCAGGAAGATACGCGTGGACTCTGTTTTCTGTGGATTCGTGAGAACAGCAGCCTGCTGATTGTGACCCGTGGCGATATCTTCTATTTTTCACGCCTGATAAACACCGGGCTCTCACAACTCAACCTCCCCGCAGCGACCGAGACCGAAGCTCCGTTGTCGGAAATTCTGCAACAGCAACTCGATACAATTGTGCTTGAGATCCAACGCTCAATTGACTATTGCGAAAGCAATTTCCGCCTCCCGCAGATCCCCAGAATACTGGTTGCCGTCTGCGGGCCGGAATCACCCCTGCTCCTCGATTATCTCAATAGCTATCTGCAAGCCGATGTCGTCTGGGCTGATTTCCGGCAGATTTTTGATCTGTCGCTAGAGCTTGATCCGCCGCTGATAAATGCCTGTTTGCCGGCCCTGGGTGCCGCTTTGCGCGCGGGAGGCCGCGCATGAGGCAGCAAATTAATCTCTATCAAGACATTCTGGTTGCGAAAAAAAAACCACTGCGGGCCGCATTTTGTGTTGCCCTTGTCGCTTTGAGCCTGGTCTTGCTGGTGGCGGTTTCGCTCTTTCTCAAGCAACAACAGCGCCAGCGGGCCGCGCAACTGGTGCAGAAACAGCAAGTGCGTGCGCAACTTGATGCCGATCTTCAGCGTTTAAAAGCGCAGAATCCTCCCCGGCAAAAAGACCCACGCGTAGCCCAGGAACTGGTGCGCTTGCAGGCTGAACAACGCGGAAGACAGGCCCTGATCGCTTATTTTCACCAGCGCCTTCCCGAACGGGCTGATGGCTTTTATGGGCTGATGGAAGGTCTGGCGCGTTTTCCTTTTGCAGGGGTCTGGTTGACGCGTATTACCCTCGACCGCACGGATCAGCGAATCGAGCTTTCCGGCAGCGTACGGGATGCTGAACGGATTCCGGCTTATCTTAAGCATCTGGGAGAAAAACACGTTTTAGGCGAACAAAAGTTTGCCCGTTTGAACCTGACGCGCACGGACAAAAGGGGGCAACGAATCGATTTTCAGCTCGTTTCAGAGTATGGAGAGGTTCCATGAAAGTTTCGGTTCGGTTACAGCCCTGGTTCGAAGCTTTTGACAGCCGCAGTCCGCGCGAACGGGCGCTGGTTCTGGTGACCTTGCTCGCGCTGCTGCTCTTTGCCTGGAATAGCCTTGTGTCTAATCCTCTGAGTCGTAAACGCAGAGTTACTCAGAATGAAATAACCCGTGTCGATAGCGAGATTTTACAGTTGCGTGCCGAAAAGGTCGAGGTTGAACAAAGGGCCAAAATCGATCCCGATCTGACTCTCCGGCGTCAAATTGAGGAGTTGCGCCTTGCCATAGCAGGGCTGGATCATCAACTTGAGGAGCGCATGATCGACCTCATGTCACCACAGCAGATGCCGGAACTCTTACAGCAGATGCTGAAAAAACAACACGGCCTTAAGCTGGTGTCCCTCGAAAACCTACCGCCGCAAAAGCTACTGGAGCCCATCGAAGGTCAGGATCCACCGCCGGAGCTTTATCGTCATGCTTTAGTGATGCAGATGGAGGGCAATTATCTGAATCTGCTCGCCTACCTCAAAGCCCTTGAAGAAATGCCGCACAAGGTTTTCTGGGACATTCTGGCCGTCGAGGTTCAGGATTACCCCCTGATGAAGGTGCGCTTGCAGCTTCATACCCTGAGTCTTTCGGAGGATTTAATCGGTG
>JAACTI010000233.1 GCA_009993495.1 Deltaproteobacteria bacterium
CAGGCACCTCGCCGTCGTTCAGCAGAATGGGTTCATTCATCATAATCAACTCCTGGAAAATAATTCGTCATTTCCTGCCAGCTTTCATCAGCCTGCATCAGCTTGTCAAGTTTGCCGAATGGATAAAATCATTATGTCTAAAACGGCTTTTGGAACCACGGAAAACACGAAAAGACACGGAAAATTAAAACATTACAGCAAAACAGTTATTCTCCAAACAGGTCATACAATGAAGTGGTATATTTTCCTGATTTAGTTCGTGTATTTCGTGGACAACTGCTTTTTCGAGGTTAATCGTACCGCCCCTGATTTCGGTGTCGGCACATGATTCCCCTCTTTGGAAAAGGGCGACCAGGGGGGGGGCTGACAGCTGGCGCCAAGCAGATCCCCCATTTTCAAAGGGGGACCTGCTTGGCGCGAAAGACTGATGCTAATCAAGACAGATTCTGTGGTTTATGGATTCACCGTAAACGCGGTACTGGCCAAGGTGTTGTTCGTCAGGTCCGATTCGTCCGGGACATTGCCATTATAATTCGCCTTGCCGACGATATAGTAGGTGCCCGATATCCCCAGGGGAAGACTGAGGTTCCGGTTGAAGGTCACACTCTCTCCGGCCGTCAGGCCGTAGTACTTGTAGTCGTAGCCCAGAAGGCTATCGCCGCTATCCCAGGTTACATCCGTCGACAGGTAATAGCCCACATGGGCGTGTTCGGTCGCTCGCTCTCCGCCGATATTTGTCATTGTCGTTGATACGGCAATACTCGAACCGCTGTTCACGGGGGCGGCTGGTCCGGTCATTGCCGCCAGGATCAGATCCGGCGCACAGGGTCAATCTTTCCTGATGGATCAATTCGATTTACAGAATTATTTTGCACATACCCATACAAATTCACATCCCCCCCCCAGCAAACCCAATCGGATCCTTCGAAATAAACCTCCCCTCCATCGGGTCATAATACCGCGCCCGGTAATAATAGAGCCCCATCTCCCGGTCCCATTCGCGACCGGTATAGGTATATGCGTTGCCAAACTCGGTATCCTGGATTGCCGTCAGGGCGCCGAAACTATCGTACTTGTAGCGCTGAATAATGCTATTGCTGCTGTCACTCAATGCCAGAACGCTCCCCTGTCCGTCGGCGTGGTAATAGTAGCTTTGCCCGTTTTTCACCAGCGCCAGCGGCTCGTCGGTGCCGGGGCCGTGGACGTACCGAGACATAACGGACGTGGTGCCATCATCGACCAGCTGCAGCACAATATCCTCGCGGTCGTGGATATAACGGGTTGTTGTGGTCGACAGCGTATCGACCACCTGCTTTTCGATTCGGCGCCCGAAGGGGTCATATTTAAAATTCAGCGTCCTCAGCGTGACGCCATCCGTTACCAGCTGCGCCTGGGTCAGTTGATTTTCGGCATCCCAGGTGTACTGCCAGTAGTCGGTATGGGTCGCATTAAGATATCGGTGCGTCTGATTGCCGCGGGCATCGTAGGCGTAATCGAACTTGCGCCCCTGGGTCATTCGGTTTGCAGCATCGTGCGCGTAGGCAGCAGCCGGAGTATCTTTCACTGTGGGCCCCGACTCACGATTGCCGACGGCGTCGTAGGTAAAGTTTTCTTCCAGGGCTCCGGTCTTGGCCTGGGTGAGCTGATAGGTGGCATCATACCCATAGGAGGTCGTGGTGCCGTCCTCACTGCGAGCCAGGCGGTTGCCGACGGCATCGAACTGCGGATAAGCGACTCCAACCCCGAGGTTCTGGTAATCGATCCCGTTCAGCCAGCCGCTGTTGGGGTCGTAACTGTAGCCGGCGCTGACGCCGTTGGGATAGCCGAGGCTAGTGCGACGGTTGAGCAGATCATAGCCGAGACTGAAAGCTCCGGCGGGACTGGTCATGCCGCTCAAGCGATTGACGTTATCGTAGGTGTAGCCAATCACCTGCTCATCCGGCGTGCCGGGTTGCAGCGTCATGCTCGTACGGTTGCCGGCGGCATCGTACTGATAGTCAATGGTGAATCCGCGGCTGTCGGTGGCCGAGGTGAGGCGATTGGCGGCATCGTAAACATAGATGTAAGAGACCGACGCATTGGCCGCGCTGGTCAGATTTCCCCGGTTGTCGTAACCGTAGGTGGCGGTCGTCGCATCGGGATAAGTCTTTTGGGTCAGCCGCTGCAAAGCATCATAGGTGTAGCTGATACTTGTGGTATCCGGCGCGGTTTTGGTTGTCGGATTTTTTGTCGCTCCGTAGCTGTAGGTGGTTGCCAGCCCCAATGGATCGGTTGCCGTCACAAGTCGGCCGAGCTGGTCGTAGCTGAAGCTGGTCTGCTGACTTTTGGCGTCGGTGACGGAGTTGAGCTGATCTACGCCGCTGCACGAAGGGCAACCGGCCTCGCCATAGGACAGTGCGGTGATCTGGTTCAGGGCATCCTGCAACCCCCCAGATCCCGATTGCACAAGCACACAAGGCTGCTATACTTTCCATCGACAAAATAATTCATCCCTTTATCAAAGGAGCCTTCCATGACCCGGGATTATGTACTTTCACTTAATGATGAAGCGCGCTTGGCCGCATGGCACCGTCAAGCCCAGGCCCATCTCAGCAAGGGGCTGGCCGATGGCCCTTGCATCACTATTTCGCGTGAATTTGGTTGCCAGGCCTACCCTCTGGCCAAAGAGTTGGCCACACGGTTGGGGGAACCCTGGGCAGTTGTTGACCGTGAAGTCCTTCAGGAAGTGGCCAAAAAGTCGGGATTCAGCCTTGAACAGATTGAAAAATCTCGCGACACCCCTGCGGTTCTCAAAGCAATTTTTGCCATGTTTCTTGACCAGAGCCACGCCGAAGAAACCAAAATATTTGAGCACCTGCGTCAGACTGTGTGCAAATTCGCTTCTGCGGGCAACTGCATTATCGTCGGCAGTGGTGGCGTGTATGCAACCCGCGAAATACAGAATATTTTTCATGTCAGGCTGGTTGCACCACTGGAATTCCGCGTCGGCACTATCGCCGAAAAACTTCAGCTGACCAACGCCCAGGCCACCGAGCACGTTCAGTTGCATCAGAAGCAGCGTGATGACTTCATTCACCGGCTGGCCGGTAAAAGCCTGGAAAGCCCGCTAAATTTTCATTTGGTGCTCAACAACGGTCTGCTTTCGCCGCAACAAATGGCCAAAATTATTGAGGCCGGCATCCGCCAGAAAGGGATGATTGAGTGACTGATAATCCACAAAAAAGTTGACAAAAAAACCTGAAAAGTGTTTTTTTCGAAAAATTTTTTGGTTTCATTCTACGAGAAAGGCCAAACCACAATGGCAATTATGCTCTGGAACTCAACCTACAGTGTCGGGGTGCGCGAACTGGACGATCAGCATAAGGGGCTGATCCACATGATCAATGAAATGCACTATGCGATGAACCAGGACAAGGGACAGGAGGCAATTTCTTCCATTGTCGAACAGATGTTCGACTACATGGAAACGCACTTCAGCACCGAAGAAGCCTATCTGCAAAAGTTTGGCGACCCCACCCTGCCCGCCCATCAGCGCCAACACGAAGAATTCCGTGGCAAAGCCCGCGATCTGCGCCAACGGGTCAGGCAGCAGGAGTTCATTCTCTCGTTTGAAATTGTCCAGTTTCTCTCTGATTGGCTGCAAAACCACATCATGGTCACCGACATGAAATACGCCAGCCTGCTGGCCCAAAAGGGCGTGCACTGACCCTTCCAAGCCAACAGGCCGAAGATGTCTATCCGGCGCCAAGGGCAGGAAACAGCGGATCAATCTTTACCCGCCCGCCCTAATAAGACTTGCGGAAGATGGTTTTGTGACACCCCGGACAGGGCGGAATACGCACGGTTGCGCGCAAGTGCATTTCTTTGCCGCAGCCCTTGCAGGTCAGGGTGCCGGGGCTGGTCACCTCGCCGGTGTGAAATTCCAGCACTTTTTCCGAGCGCTGGGCAAAATCGGTCAACACATCCGCCGCCGCATTCAACAGTCGCGCCAGGCCACTCTGCACCCCCGCCGCCAGACGATGAGGCTCAGCCGCGTTGATTACCGTTTCGCGAGCCTGCTTGATTTTTACTCCAACCTCCGTCAGGTCACGCCGCACATAATTACCAATTTTCTCAGCCTGTTCCCGCGTAAAATCACCCCCGGCAGCAATTTCTTCACTGGCTTTTTTTAACGCATCATCAATTGATTTGCGCCCTTCTTGTAAAATTTCGGCGGTACGATCAGCAATTTTCTGGTACAGGCGGACATCATCGTTCTCTTCAGGGTTGTGCTTCTCATCGTTCATGGTAAGCCTCCAGGGTAAAGAATAGACAGCGTTGTCAGTGAGTATACCATCTTTTCATGCGGCGGATAATCAATGGTCAGGCCGCGGCCTTTCCGGCATAAAACTTGACCTGCCGCTGGTCCTTCCCGTATGATTGCCTGGTTAAGGCGGCATCCTGCCAGGGTGTTCCTGCCTTATCCCGCAGGGCAATCGTCAAGAACTCCACCCCGAGTGGCGCTTCGTAGATTGTTCTACCTTCCAGAGTAGCACCAAATTTCGGGAAACCCTCCGGGTTCGGTCGCGGGTCGCTCTGTCCGTTATAAAAACCAAATACTGTTGTTCACATCATGTGCTGCCAACAGCACCCTCCTCCGTCATTCATCAAGTGCTGTGGCAGTTCTGATGTGTTTTCTCTTTATTTTTAATCTTTGACCCGATAAAGGCATCCCCTATGGAAGCACGCGCGAAAATCGAAATCAAAAACCTGTATAAAATCTTTGGTCCTCACCCTAAAAAAGCCATGGCAATGTTGGCCAGGGGCTTGGATAAAAATGAAATTTTCTCAAAAACTGAAACCACCATCGGGGTTCAAAACGCGAGTTTTGAAATTAATGCGGGCGAAATTTTTGTCATTATGGGGTTATCCGGTTCGGGGAAATCAACCATGGTGCGCATGATTAACCGCCTGATCGAACCCACCAGTGGTCAGGTGCTGATTGATGGCGAAGACCTGACCGCCATGAAAACCGATAAGCTGGTTCAGGTGCGGCGGAAAAAACTGAGTATGGTTTTCCAATCTTTTGCGTTGATGCCACATCTCAGCGTTCTGCAAAACGCAGCCTTCGGCCTTGAAATGGATGGCGTTGACCGTCCCACCCGCGAAAAACGCGCGCTCGCGGCCCTGGAACAGGTCGGGCTTGAGGCCTGGGCCGAGAGCCAGCCGAAAGAGCTGTCGGGCGGCATGCAGCAGCGCGTGGGGCTGGCACGTGGTTTAGCGGTTGATCCGGACATTTTACTGATGGACGAAGCCTTTTCGGCTCTTGACCCCCTGATTCGCACCGAAATGCAGGATGAATTGCTGAAATTGCAGGCCGCCGCCCGGCGCACCATTGTCTTTATTTCCCACGATCTCGATGAGGCTATGCGTATTGGCGACCGCATCGCCATCATGGAAGGTGGCCGGGTGGTGCAGGTTGGTACGCCTGAAGAAATTTTACAGAACCCGGCCGATGATTATGTGCGCGCCTTTTTTCGCGGGGTCGATCCAACCAATATTCTGACCGCCGGCGACATTGCCACCGACAATCAAGTCACTATTCCCATCACCGATGGCAAAAATCCGCGTGCCGGTTTGCAGCGCATGATCAAAAATGACCGGGATTTTGCTTATGTGGTCGATGCCAAACGCATTTTCAAGGGCGTCGTCTCGATTGAATCACTGCGCGCAATTCTCGATCAAGCCCCGGATCAGCAACTTATCCCCAATGCCTATCTGGAAGAAGTTCTCACCGCCCGCGATACCGATTCCATGCAGGATATTTTGCCCCTGGTTGCCAATCATTCCTGGCCCTTACCAATTCTCGACGCTCAGGGTAAGTATCTCGGAGTGGTTTCTAAAAATCTGTTTTTGCGCACCCTGCACCGCGGCCAGCCCGAAGAAATTTCCGCCATCGAAACCCAGAACACGGAGGCGATTGAAGCATGAGTTTTCTGAGATTTAACGAAAAAGTTATTCCCCTGGATGAGTGGGTTCAAACCTTTGTCGATTGGCTGGTTTACAACCATCGCGACATTTTCCAGGCGGTTAAAAAACCGATTGAGCTGTGTTTGAAAGGCTTCGAATGGCTTTTTACCGTACCGCCACCCCTGGTGATTATTCTGTTACTGGTTGCCATCGCCTGGCGCTTTGCGGGCAAAAAGGTGGCCCTTTTCTCCCTGTGTACCCTGCTGCTGGTAGGGTTTTTGGGCCTATGGCAAGAAACCATGATCACCTTGGCCATGGTGATCAGTTCGGTCTTCTTCTGCGCACTCATGGGCATCCCCTTAGGCATTATGTCGGGACGCAGTAACCGTTTTGAAATGCTGCTGCGGCCACTGCTGGATGCCATGCAGACGATTCCCTCTTTTGTTTATCTGGTTCCCGTGGTCATGCTCTTCAGCATCGGCACAGTTTCGGGAATTTTGGCGACAATTATCTTCGCCCTGCCGCCGATTGTGCGCCTCACCAGTCTGGGAATCCGCCAGGTTCATCCCGAATTGATTGAAGCCGCCCTGGCCTTTGGAGCCACCTCGGGGCAGGTTTTGCGTAAAGTGCAATTTCCCCTGGCCCTGCCTTCGATTATGGCGGGCCTTAATCAGACCCTGATGATGGCCCTGTCGATGGTCGTCATTGCAGCCCTGATTGGGGCCGGCGGCCTGGGCAACCCGGTGGTTCAGGGTCTGAACACCCTGGAAATCGGTCTGGCAACCATTGGCGGTCTGGCCATAGTGCTGTTGGCCATGATGCTTGATCGTATTACCCAGAGTTTCGCCCGCAAATGAGGCGGGCTGCTCTTTCCCTCGTTCCAAAAGGAGAACAACCATGAAACAGAAGATTTTACTGCTCCTGCTGTCCCTGACCCTGGCGCTACCGGCCTTTGCCGCAAAACAAAAGCCTGGGGAAGGTGTCGAAGTTAAACCGGCCCGCGCCACCTGGAATACCGGTTATTTCCAGGAGGCCCTGGTGCGTGCCGGGCTTAAAGAGCTGGGCTATAAGGTCGAAAAGCCCAAAGAACTGACCAACCCGCTTTTCTACCAATCGGTCATGCTCGGTGATCTGGATTACTGGACCAACGGCTGGTTCCCGAATCACGTCAGCCAGATGCCCAAAGGGTGGGAAGAGAAAGTTGAAATCGTGGGTTATGTGGTCAAGGCAGGCGGATTACAGGGCTACCTGGTCTCAAAAAAAGAGGTGGAAAAATATAAGATCTCATCCCTTGATGACTTCAAACGCCCCGAGGTAATGAAGGCGTTTGACTCCAATGGCGACGGCAAAGCCGACCTGACCGCCTGCCCGCCCGGCTGGGGTTGTGAAAAAGTCATCACCCATCATTTTAAAGTGTACGACCTCGATAACTACATCAATCCGATCAAAGCCGGCTATGCGGCGAGCATGGCCGACACCATGGCGCGCTACAAATCGGGTGAACCGATTTTCTTCTACACTTGGGCACCCAACTGGACCATCGGCATGCTCAAGCCCGGCAAAGATGTGATGTGGATCAACGTTCCGAAAATCTTGCCTCGCGATTCACAATTGGCCGGT
>JAACTI010000499.1 GCA_009993495.1 Deltaproteobacteria bacterium
CCAGATTATGTCATCAAACCGCTATGTCGAGACCATCGATTCCGGAATGGATCGCATCAACAATATGGACGGCTACCTTGACAGCGTGCAGAACACTCTGGTGCGCCTGAAGGAAATCGGCGTTGCAACAATTAATGGTGCTCTTAGCCCCCAGGATATGCGGACCTACGCCGACGAGGTCCATCAGTTGCGCGAATCTCTGCTCAGCGACGGCAATGCCCAGGTCGACGGGAAATACCTGTTTGCCGGCTTCAGTGAAAAAAACCGGCCCTTTGTGGCGAATCCCGGCTACGATGCAACCCTGTATAATCCGGCTGATCCGGCGACCTATCCGGTGACCTACCAGGGCGACAACGGCAACCTGCAATTTGAAATAGCCCCCAACGAGCGGATCAATCTGAACATTACCGGCAGTTCGTTGTTTCTCGGCGATAACGACAACGATGGCATCACCGACCCCGGCGCGGTCGATATTTTTACCCTGTTGACAACCATGGAAAATGTCCTGCGCGCTAACAACCAGGCCACAGGCTCCGCTGTGCCCGGCGCGACGGCAGTTACCACGGTTCCCTTTGATGCGATGCTGCCAACCGCCGAAGTCCAGACCCTTGATCTTTCCGCCACCACGCTAGCTGGAGGGCAGTCGCTGATTCTGAATATCGATGGTACGGATTTTACCTATACCAACACCAGCGGGGCCTATCTGACGGGTGTCGATTTGACCGCTGCCATTGCCGCCGAGCTGGCCGTGGCAAATTATACCCTCAGCGATACGGGCGCCGGCGTGCTGCGTCTGGCGCAAAATGTCGGCAGCGAGTCAGATATCGCCCCGATCACCACCACCATGGAGACACCCGCTCCGACCTTGCAGGCTCTGCTTGATCCCATGGAGAAGGCCGCCAACCAAGTGCGGGCTCAGCGCAGCCTTAAGGGGAATATCGGCAAACGCCTGGAAACTGCACGCGACCACATGGAACAGATTAAAATCGACATGGAGGCCTTTCGTTCACGCTTTGAAGATGCTGATATTCTCGAAACCATCACCAGTCTGCAACAACAGCAGCAAAGCTTTGAAGCGGCCCTCAATGTGACCGGCAAGGTGTCACAACTGTCGATACTCGATTACATATAGGGCGGGAGCTGAAACAATTCGGGAAAAGTTCAACCCATCACCGTGCGCGGAGGTCGCACGGACAACCCAGGCCAGGGAGGGCAAAATGCTGGTACTCACACGCAAGACAGGCGAAGGCATCATCATCGGCGATGATATTCGGATCACGGTTGTTGAACTCAAAGGTGGTGGGGTGCGCATTGGCATTGACGCGCCGCGCGAGATGAAAGTGCACCGCCAGGAAGTTTACGAACGTATTAAACAGGAGAACAAGGAGGCTACACAATGGGACTTTGCCGATCTGAACACAGTGAGCAGTATACTGAA
>JAACTI010000500.1 GCA_009993495.1 Deltaproteobacteria bacterium
TTTCCATGTCGAATGCGAAAGAGGGCAAAGGGGTCCTCACCAAATGCGTAGCTAAGACATTCAGCGCCATGGAGCCGGGAGAAACGGCCGGTCCGGGAAAGAAAGATGCGCCGGCTCAAACAGCGCCAAAGCCGGGAGAGAGATAAGAGGATTGAGACGATGAAGAACCCAGTTTTTAAAAGATGGAGACGATGCATCCCTTTCATTTTCGGATCTGCTTTCGTTCTGACTTTCTGGACAGCGGTTTTCGCACAGACAGCGGGAGAACCCAAGGAAAAGATAGAACTCGGCACTGAAGGGAAATCGATCCAGGAAGAGCCGCCCCCCAAAGATACCTATGCCTATATTCCTGGTGAGCGCCGGGATCCTTTTGTTTCTTTGATCAGGAGGGGGGAGACGCCGGGAGAATACAAGGATGAACTGAGTCCCCTGCAGAAGGTGGATCTATCCGAGTTGAAGCTGGTCGGCATCATCAAGGATGCGGAAGGGAATACGGCCATAATTCAGACTCAGAATGGAAAAGGTTACTTTTTACGTCAAGGAGTGGCGATTGGGAAGAACGAAGGGGTGGTGGAAAAGATACTTGAGGACAAGGTTGTGGTGAAAGAAAAGAAGACAAACTACTTAGGACAGATTGAGGTCACCGAAGCAGTCCTCATATTAAAGAAAAAAGAAGAAAGAGGAGGGAAGTAGATGATCTCTCGAAAATGCAGGATAATTTTTTGTTTATTTTTGTCCTCAGCGCTTTATACGCTCCCGGTTTCCAAGGCGCTATCTGAGGATGACATCGGGAACCTCATCCAGCACATTGAGAACAAAGAAACCGGCGGGACCGAGGCCCAGACCCAGGCGCCAGCCGTCTCCAAACCGGTCAAGGTGGAAGACATCTATACGTCTTTGGCCAAACCCGTGGAGAAAGAGAGTTACACAGGGAAGAAAATTTCGCTCGATCTGCAGGATGCGGACGTGGTCAATGTGCTGAGGCTCCTTGCCGACGTCGGAGGGGTCAACATCGTCTTCGGCGGGGATGTATCAGGCAAGGTCACGGTGAATCTCAAGAACATCCCCTGGGACCAGGCCCTTGACATCGTTTTAATGACCAACGGACTGGACAAGGTCCGTATGGGAAACATCATCCGGGTCGCACGGTCCGAGACCATCACGGATGAAGCCAACAAAAGGCTGGCCGCCATCAAGGCCAGCGACAAGGTCGAGGCCATGAGCACACGGATCATCCCTGTCAACTATTCCGACATCAAGACCATCAAGGAATCGGAACTGATCAAGAACATTCTCTCCGACCGGGGGAAGATCGACATTGATGCTCGGACCAACACCCTGATCGTCAATGACATCGGTAAAAATGTAGAGCAGATAGCAACCCTGGTCAAGAGACTGGATACCCGGATCCCCCAGGTCCTGATCGAGGCCAGGATCGTGGAGGCCAATGATACCTTTGCCAAGGAATTTGGTGTCCAGTTGGGAATTGTCAGAGCAAACCGAGATGGAAGCACCTACAGCAATATTTTTGGTGGGAACACAGGGACTAGCACAGCTTTTAATGGGTTGGGTGTATTAGCGGATGATCCAACTCTTGGTGTCGGATTCGGGGTCAATCTTCCTGCCACGGATGTCCTGACCAATCCCGGGTCCATCGGGTTCAACCTGTCAAAGTTTACGAGCGGCGGTTCCATGGCACTCGATGTCCGGCTTTCCGCTGCCGAGGCGCAGAATCTTGCCAAGGTCATCTCGTCGCCGAGGGTCATGACCGTGGACAATAAAAAGGCCAATATTATTCAGGGTGAAGACATCCCTTACCTTTCTATCTCGCAAAACGGTACACAGGTGCAGTTTGTGGAAGCCAATCTGCAACTGATTGTGACACCCCATGTGACCGCAGAAAATACCATTCTTCTGGAACTGGAAACCCATAGGGATGCACCGAATTTTGAAACAACGGTGCAGGGGCAGCCAGCCATTACCAGGAACAAGGCAGAGACATCGGTCCTTCTCAATGATGGAGAAACGACCGTGATCGGCGGTATTTATGTGGTTGAGAAAACCAAGGTCGCCAACGGGATCCCGGGCCTCATGAACCTTCCGTACATCGGCCGGTTCTTCCGATACGACAAGGATTCAGAAGATAAAAAGGAATTGCTTGTTTTTGTCACTCCTAAGATCATCCGTTAGGGGATGGATATTCTGCTCCCCATCCATCGGGATGGGGAGTTTTTTTTGATCTTTTCCAATCTTTATATTTACTTCCTCCCTTTTTTTAATCTCGATCAGGGGCAATTCCCCGCAGTTTGCTGCGATTCTGTATCAAATGGACGAAGTTGATACCCCGCTGCTTGCAGCGGGGTAGTTCATTAAAATAACAAAATTATGCTTCGCTACATGACGTCCGGAGAATCACACGGCAAAGGCCTGACCGCCATCCTGGAAGGTATGCCCGCCGGGCTTTAAATTCTGGATGTGTGGATGAGAAGGCGGCCCATGCGATGAGGAAGAGAATCGACCGCTTAGCCGGGCAAGGGGATACCTT
>JAACTI010000501.1 GCA_009993495.1 Deltaproteobacteria bacterium
GCCCCTGAACCTGTACCAGATTCAGACCAAATTCCGTGACGAAATTCGCCCGCGTTTCGGCTTGATGCGTGGCCGCGAATTTCTTATGAAAGATGCCTATTCCTTCGATCTCGATGACGCGGGTGCCGACGCGGCTTATCAAAAGATGTATCAAGCCTATCGCCGTATTTTTCAACGCTGTGGCTTGAAATTCCGGGCGGTTGAAGCCGACAGTGGTGCGATTGGCGGCAACTTTTCCCACGAATTTATGGTGCTGGCCGAATCGGGCGAAGACGGTATCGTTTCCTGCAATCACTGTGAATATGCCGCCAATGTCGAAAAAGCCGAAATTCGCTACTCTGATCAAAGCCTGCCCTCAGGGACAAAAAACCTCGAAAAGGTGGCCACGCCGGGGCAAAAAACCATTGCCGAGGTTGCCGCTTTTCTCAATATCGCCCCCAACCAACTGGTGAAAACCCTGATTGTCCAAACCAGTAACGACGAGTTGGTCGCGGTGCTGCTGCGTGGCGATCGCGAGTTGAATCAGATCAAACTGCTCAACCTGCTGGGCTGTGACTGGGTGGTTATGGCCGAAGAAGCCGAGGTCGTCAAGGCCACCGGCGCACCGACAGGCTTTGCCGGGCCGGTAGGGCTGCCCCTGCGGATTCTCGCCGACAATGAAGTTCGTCAGTTAAGGGATTTTGTTGTCGGCGCCAACGAAAAAGATCAACATTATCTGGGCGCAAACCTCGAGCGCGACTTCAAGGTTGACGGCTTCGCCGATCTGCGCCAGGCGGTAGGCGGTGATCCCTGCCCGCGGTGTGCGGGGCAACTCGAAAGCTGGCGCGGCATTGAAGTGGGTCATGTGTTCAAACTTGGTACCAAATATTCCGAAGCCATGAATGCGACGGTTCTTGATGACCAGGGTCAGGCTCGCACCCTGATTATGGGCTGTTACGGCATAGGTATCGGGCGAACGGTTGCCGCCTCCATCGAGCAGAATCACGACGAAAACGGCGTGATCTGGCCCATGCCGATTGCCCCTTTTCAGGTGCTGGTCGTCATCCTTAATCCCAATGATGATGCCCTGCGGCTGGCGGCGGAAAAGCTCTATGCCGAGTTGCTTGAACTGGGGGTAGAAGTCCTCCTTGATGATCGTGACGAACGCCCCGGCGCCAAGTTCAAAGATGCCGATCTCATCGGAATTCCCCTGCGCGTCACGGTGGGTGCGCGTG
>JAACTI010000494.1 GCA_009993495.1 Deltaproteobacteria bacterium
CACGGCCTCATCGAATGTCAGTCCCTCCTGCACCTTTTTCACAATCGCCTCACTCTTGTCCCGGAGGGTCTTTTTCTCAAAATCATCGGCCAGCGGCGGTACCTTCAGAAGAATGTTCCTGAGGTGAATCTGAACAGGCTGGACAAACTTTTCCTTGTTCTTCTCATAGTAGGACTTGGCTTGTTCTTCAGCGACCTGAACCTTCTCCACCACTTCTTTCTGGTAAGCCAATTCGATCAATTTGTTTCGCCGGATCTCCTGGATGACATCGTCTCTCGTGAAATGCCCCGCTTTTAATCGTTCATCAAAGGCCTTTTGGCTGGGATAACTTGCGATCACCTTATTCAGTTCCTTTTTCAGGACCTTCTTCTTAACCTCAAGACCCAAGCGTACCGCCTCCTGGTATTTCAACTCCTTTTCGATCAGGTTCTTCAGGGCCTCTTGGCGCAGGACGTTCTTCTTATCCTCATCCACCCCCTGATGAAAGAAGATCTGCGGTATGAGGCGATTCATTTCCGACTGCAACTGCGCCTCGGTAATCCCGGCTCCGTCTATGCTGGCAACGATTTTTTCCGGAGGCATTTCTGCTGCAAACAACCCTCCCGAACAAAAAACCAGTGCGAGTAGAAGATAAGCTATTTTTTTCGTCATAAGAATACTCTCCCTATAGTAATTCTCCACCCGCATAGCGGGTGGCATCAGGAAGCCCCCCAGAGGGGGGCTGTCACCCAAGACAAGTCACTTTTCCTGTCTACAATTCTACAATGACGCCATGCTATTTGCAGCGACATAAGTCGTAATCAATTTGTCATTGTCCGGCCTGCCCTCGGTTTACCGGGGCTTGACCGGACAATCCAGTATTTTCTGGATTCCCCGATCAAGCATGCCCTCTGACTCGATCAGGGGGTCGGGGAATGACGTTGTTGATTTATGACGCTCTGTATATTTGCAATCCCATCTGACGTGCGATAAACTCTCCCAATCATGCATAGGTTCTTCCTCCTGCTCCATACGGGGCCTTCCCGGAGGAAGAGCCTATCTTATTTCTCCCCGGATCGGTAGAACCTCTCCGGGTCCACCACCAGAGGTGGTGGGTTTAGAATAAAACTAATAGGTCTCTGGGTTGTGTTCCTCGCCATGACAATTCAGGAAACACCTCCCCGTGAAGGTTCCCAGATCTTCAAACTTCAGCAGGCCGCTGCCGTTCTGGAGGACCACGGAGGTATCAAAGTTGATCAGATGGGAATTGTTGGTTGCATTCC
>JAACTI010000495.1 GCA_009993495.1 Deltaproteobacteria bacterium
AGCCTGCACCGCCGGGTCCCGGCAGCCAGCTTCGCGTCGTCGTCGAAAGTGTCCTCGGTCGGGTCGGCTCCGCGAGGCACGTGCGAAATTCAAGTTCAAGATGGGCATTGCCCTCTCCCACTTTTTTTGCCCCAAGGGACACATCCCGCAGGACCTGCTGCACATATGCACACATTTGCTGCAGGGAATCGATGTGGCAAATTTTTTACCGATTAGCGCCAATCTTCAGCCAACCTCAACCATGTCTCGGTCCGTTTTCCGTTGAGGGCAGCGGCAAAAATCAATCTTGAGAGGATCAAGCGTTCGTTAAATCGCCTGTTGAACCGATATTGAATCGCCGCCAGATAACGCTTGGCATACTTCGCAAAATCAAAGGAATGAAAGGTACCGGCCAAAGAAGTCTTCACGTTGCTCAGCACCGTGTTGACCCATTTAAAACAGGGCATATCCGATGATTTGCGTCCTGCCCCGACGACCTCAGGTTGATGCGTGCAACCCGCATCGCCAACGGCTCGAAAACAGTCCAGGCCATCGCTCACAACCAGCGTCGATGGCATAAGATATCGGCGTGCCCACGCGTATATGTGCTCCTGACTGAACGCCTGAACCGGAGACAGCACCGTGCGGCACGGGTTCCCCTTGGCGTCGGTTTCGACGGCGGCCACAAAGGGGACTTTGTTTTCCGAACCGCGCCCCACCTTTCCGCCAACATGCACGCCGCCAAGGTAGGCGTCGTCGAGCTCGACCCGGCCTTTTAAAACGGTTTTTTCTTCACGTTCGATCATGACCTGCATCAGTTTGTGCTTAATTCGCCAAGCTGTGCGGTAGCAAACGCCCAGTGTGCGCATCAGTTCCAGGGCGGCGATGCCATTTTTGGTCTGGGCCATCAGATACATGGCCTGCATCCAGATGACGAGGGATAGTTTGGATGAGTGGAAAATGGTTCCACTGGTGAGCGTAACCTGGCTGTGACAGCGGTGACACTGAAAGGTTTTCACTCTGCCATGCCAAACGATGCAATGGCTTTGGCTTTCACACTTTGGGCAAACAAAACCCTGTGGCCAACGCATCTTCTCAAGAATTTTCTCGCACTTTGATTGAGTACCGTACTGCTTAATAAACTCGGTCATGCTCAGACCTTTTTGAAATTGCACGCGATTCATGGCCATAGCTGTTTTCCTCTCGCTGAAGCTATGGCTACTGTCGAACTCCCATGCGACAAATTATGTCGCTTGGCGACTGCGGCTGAAGATTGGC
>JAACTI010000496.1 GCA_009993495.1 Deltaproteobacteria bacterium
CATCAGCCAGCTGGCCTTCACCCTCGCCAACGGCTTTACCTATGTGGAATATTATCTGTCGCGCGGCATGGCGATTGATGACTTCGCGCCCAACCTCTCCTTCTTCTTCAGCAATGGCCTCGATCCCGAATATACGGTGATCGGCCGAGTGGCACGGCGGATCTGGGCGGTGGTGATGCGCGACAAGTACGGCGCCAACACCCGCAGCCAGATGCTCAAATATCACATCCAGACCTCGGGCCGCTCCCTCCACGCCCAGGAGATGGCCTTCAACGACATCCGCACCACCCTGCAGGCCCTGATGGCGATCTACGACAACTGCAATTCGTTGCACACCAACGCTTACGACGAAGCCATCACCACCCCGACGGAAGAATCGGTACGCCGCGCCATGGCGATTCAGATGATCATCAACAAGGAACTGGGCATGGCCAGGAATGAGAATCCCCTGCAAGGCGCTTTTATCATTGAAGAGTTGACCGATCTGGTCGAAGAGGCGGTGCTCTGTGAATTTGAACGCATCAACCAGCGCGGCGGCGTGCTGGGGGCGATGGAAACCCAGTACCAGCGCACCAAAATTCAGGATGAGTCCATGCTTTACGAACATCGCAAGCATACCGGCGAGCTGCCGATTATCGGCGTCAACACCTACATCGATCCGCGTGCCGACGAAGAGGGTTATCGCATCCCTGGCGAACTGGCACGCTCAACCGAAGAAGAAAAACAGCATCAGCTCACCAACCTGCGCGCTTTCCAAGTGGCCCATGCCGCCGAAGCCCCGGCGGCTCTGCAACGTCTGCGGCAGGCTGCGGTCAGCGGCGGCAATATTTTCGCCGAGTTAATGGAGACGGTCAAGGTTGCCTCCCTCGGCCAGATCAGTGGCGCACTCTATGAGGTTGGCGGACAGTACCGCCGCAATATGTAGGCAGCAAGCCCCAAGGAGGCGTTATGTTTTCCATTGAACACCAGGATCATCTGGCTCTGCTGCACATGCAGCATGGCCCCGCCAACGCCATGGAGCTGGATTTCTGCCTAGACCTGACCAGGGTGGTGAGGGAACTGAACCAGTCCGCTGCCCACGCCATGATTTTGACGGGATCGGGCAAGATTTTCTCTGCCGGGGTCGATCTGCCGCAACTGCTGGAAGGTGGTGTTGCCTACGTGCGCAAGTTTCTCCCGGCGCTTGATGATCTGCTTGAAACATTATT
>JAACTI010000497.1 GCA_009993495.1 Deltaproteobacteria bacterium
CGCCGGAGATTGTGCTTTCGTTCCAGGGCCAGATCGTAAAAATGCCTCAGCCCGGCCGGGTCCTTGGCGAACCGGCCCTCGGCGTAGGGACGCAGCAGATCGAGATAATCCTCGTCGGCGATCTTTTCGACTTCGTGGATGTAGCGAAGCGTCGAGTTCGGATCGACCCGCACCTTCCCTTCCTTAGCCGCCCGGAATACCTTGTTGTAAAACGGCTCTTCCTCGCCGCACACCCCGTTGGGGTGATAATCGAGCGAGAGTTTGTCCTGTCCCAGGAACTTGAAGGCCTGGCCTTTGTCGATGCCGTAGACGCGACCGTCTCGGGCACGGATGAACTGCTTGGAATGTCCGTCGTGGTTGGCGATCAGCCAGTCGACCACATGCTCGCGCTGGATCTGTTCCAGTTCGATGGTGGTCAGATCCTGCGGCAGGATATTGCGAAAATCGAAGTCGTCCCGCAGATCGGTGCGCCATTTCTGGATGGAGCCGGTGCGGCCGTTCAACTGGATGGTCCGGACCTCGATGGCGTGGGGATCGAGCAGACGGCCGATCTTGTAGGCGGCTTCCTCACCGAAGGCGATGAACTCGTCGTCCTTGCGGCCATTGGGTTTGAACAGCCATTTGTCGCCGTTTTCGTCGGTCCAGAACTCCTTTTCGTGTGCGCCACCGACAGCGGCCTTGCCGGATTTCTTGAATTTTGACGGCAGTCCCTTCCGCTGCCATGCGGAATCGACGTCTGAGAACTCCGCACCTTTCTTGCCGATCTTGGCCTCGGGCGGCTTGACCGGACTCGGCGGCTCCTTTTTCGGAGTGATGGGCTTGGCTTGCGCGGCTTTCTTCTTGCCACCATGTTTTTCGGCCCAGGCGGCGTGTTTGGCGTCGATGCTCTCCTGAACCGCTTTGATTTTCGCGGGATCGGTCTCGGTAAAGAGCGTGGTCAGCTCATCCTTGTTGGCCCATTGCCAATACTGGACCTTGGTCTCCTTAGCGAGTGTCTTGAGCTCGGCCGATTTCAGCTTTCCGATCTGGTCCTGGAAGAGCTGTTTCTTGAAGGCGATTTCCTTGCTGTGGGCCGCGAGCAGCTCCTGGGGCAGATCGGTGCCGCTGGAAACAGTCTTTTCCGCCTTGGTAATCGTGTCGAGGAAATCCTTGTAGCCGGTCGGCGAGTCGGGAACGACCACTGCCTTTGCGGCGTCTTCGAGGGCCGTTTTCTGTTTCTGGATCAGCTTCT
>JAACTI010000498.1 GCA_009993495.1 Deltaproteobacteria bacterium
AAGCCGCAGCCACTCAAGCGGATATACATTCCGAAGAAGAACGGCAAGAAACGACCCTTGAGCATCCCAACCGTGAAGGATCGGGCCATGCAAGCGCTATACAAGCTGGCCTTGGCGCCAGTCGCGGAAACCACCGCCGATCGGAACTCCTATGGGTTCCGGGAGGGAAGGGGTTGCGCGGATGCTATTGCCGCCGGGTTTAACGCTCTCAACAAGCCGAACTCGGCCACATGGGTGCTTGAAGGGGATATCACGGGCTGTTATGATAACATCAACCATCAATGGTTGCTGGCAAATATCCCCATGGATCTAGTTGTTCTTCGCAAGTGGCTTGAGGCGGGATACATGGAAGAAAATCACCTGTACCCCTCTCACAAAGGAACTCCCCAAGGCGGGATAGTAAGTCCCGCCCTTGCTAATATGACACTCGATGGACTGGAACAGGTCGCCCGTGAAGCAGTTCCCCGCCGATCGCGAGTCAATTTCGTCCGTTATGCCGATGACTTCATTATCACCGGTAAATCAAGGCAGATTCTGGAGAACCAGATCAAGCCCTCGGTCGAAGCGTTCCTGGCGGAACGTGGCCTTACTCTGTCACCAGAGAAGACCATGATAACTTATATCAAGGACGGTTTCACTTTTCTCGGCCAAACCTTCCGCAGGCACGGCAAGACACTTCACATCACCCCGGCCAAGGAGGGAGTCCTCGCCCTCATCCGGAAGGCAGGAGAACTGATCCGTACCCACGTCAGCACACCGATGCCTATCCTCATCAAGAAGCTCAACGATACGCTTCGCGGTTGGGGCAATTACCACCGCCATGTGGTAGCATCGGAAGCATTTTCTCGTATCGATACCTATGTCTATGAAGAACTTTGGCGGATGATCCGTCGCCGACACTCGGGCAAGTCCGAAAGGTGGCTGGCCAGGAAATACTGGCTGGCGGCCGGACGAAGATGGGTGTTTACGGCAACGGGCGACACCAGAAAGGGCAAGCGACTTTACGAAGTTGTGCGCCTCAGCTCCATAGGCATACGACGATACATCAAGGTCAAGGCCGATGCAAATCCTTACCTACCGGAATATGCCGAATATTTTTGGCGACGCCGGCATGATAAGGAGTCGCGTCTGCTCCCGGCGATGTCCGCGCGGGAGTATCGGGCCATGACCGCCTGAGTTTGAGCTGTACGACCGGGGCGCCCAATAAGGGCGCCCTTCTGAAATGCTTGAGCCGTATGAAGGGA
>JAACTI010000504.1 GCA_009993495.1 Deltaproteobacteria bacterium
AAAAACCGGTGGCGGTTGCCACTTCGCGTGTGGCCACCAAGCGCCCATTTTGATAGACGCTGATCCGAGTGCCAACGGCGTCGCGATTAGACAGAGACCCCACGGCTTTTACCTTTAACCAATTGCTATCGTTCTGATCATTGAGATAAAGATGGTTGGGAGCACCCCAGTTAATCACGTAAAGATCGAGATCGCCATCATTGTCGACATCGGCAAAAGCCGTTCCCTTGGTTCGCACGGTCGAGCATTGCAATTGCGGTTGGGTTGAAGCAACATCGGCAAAGCGACCCTGACCATCATTGATATAGAGTTGATTGGCAAGTTTACAATCGCCTTCATAAAGATCAAGGTCGCCATCGTTGTCGATATCGCCAAAGGTCGGCCCCTTGCCCCAGCCTTGGTGGTCTTTTTTGACCCGATCGGATGCAAGGGTAAATACACCTTGGCCATTATTGAGGTAGAGCCCATTGTCGCCAACGTAGTTGGAAACAAACAGGTCGAGATCACCATCATTATCAATATCAGCGAAAGCGGCCCCCAAGCCCCAGTTGGGATCGGCAACACCGGCTTCACCGGTAAAGTCACGGAAGGTTCCATCGCCATTATTCAGGTAAAGACGATTAGGCTCACCGGCAGGATAACGGCCGTTAACGACATAGAGATCCTGAAAATTGTCGCCATTGACATCGGCCCAGACCCCCATCCAGCTCCACGAAAGATCACCGACCCCCGCCAGATCGGTGACATCGGTGAAGCTACCATCACCATTGTTACGATAGAGAATGTTCTTGGCACCGGGGCCATAGTTGGCGCAATAGAGATCAAGACGACCGTCATTGTCATAATCGACAAAACTGGCCGAGTAGGTGAAAGATTTCAGGCCGACACCAGCTTGGTCAGTCACATCTTCAAACTTGCCCCCACCAATATTGCGGAAAAGGCGATTCGCTTCGATTTCATAACGACCGCCTTTGGCCAGATAAAGATCAACCAGGCCATCGTTATCGAAATCACCGAACACACTGCCCATGGTGAAACCAGGATCATCAATACCCTCACCGGCACTCGCGGTAATATCCTCAAAAAGACCGGCACCGTTGTTACGGAAAAGCTTGTTGGCGCCGCCCTTGTTCGAGACATAAAGATCAACATAACCATCATTGTCAATGTCGGCAAAGGCAACCCCCTTGCCCAAACCGTCATCAGCCGTACCAGAGGCAACCGACACATCCGTAAATTC
>JAACTI010000234.1 GCA_009993495.1 Deltaproteobacteria bacterium
GCCAAAACGACTCGAAAAATCGGATAGTACCGCGCTGGAATTCTGGACGCTTGACGGGAATAATCAAGCCGCCAGGGCAAGGGCTCTTGCCGGGGGCGTTGCGGATTTGTTTGCTGAAAATCGTCAGGTTGTCGATAAAAAAACAAACGAACTCCGCCCACTGCGTTTCAGTGATGTTGCTGTTCTCAGCCGGATGAATACCAAAGCCGCAGATTATGCAAAGGCAATCGCCGAGCGAGGTCTCCCCGTCAGTCTCAGCCAATCGGGCTTGTTGAAAACCCCCGAGGTCACATTGGCTCTTGCTTGTTTGCGTCGCATTATTGATCCACGGGATACTCTTGCCACGGCCGAGATTATTGCTCTTCATGGGACTGAAAATCCAGAATCTTGGCTTCAGGAGCGTCTTGAATATCTTGCTGCCGGCATGCCTGCATCCCAATGGCGGGTCGCGGGTAAAGATCCACATCCTGTTCTGGCAAACCTTGAAGCCGAACGCTCCCTTGCACGCCTGCTGAGCCCGTCTGAATCTGTCGAAAGGGCGATCTTTATTGGTGAGGTCGAACGGGTTTCCCGCATCTGGGGGCCAACTTCTGAACGAAGCATGCAGCGTCTTGCCAATCTTGAAGCTCTGCGTGGCTTCGCCCGGCAGTATGAAGATTATTGCCGTCAGCAACGCAGTGCAGCGACGGTTTTCGGTCTGGTGCTGTGGTTGAAAGAACTGGCTGACTCCGGGCTTGATATTCTGGGGAAGGAGTCGGACGCCGATGCCGTGCAGGTTTTAACTCATCATGGTGCGAAAGGGTTGGAGTGGCATGTTGTTGTTTCGGCGGATCTTGAGAGTGGCCATCGTTCCAGGCTTTGGGGCCTGGCGCAATTTTCGACAGAGGCGGAAGTTGATATGCGCGATCCCCTGGCTGGGCGAAAATTGCGCTACTGGGTCTATCCTTTTGGGCGGCAGTCTGCCGGAATCAGGGTTCTCGACGCGATAAACAGCAGCCCTTGCGGGCTGGATGATCAGGCTCAACAGCTTGCCGAGGCCAAGCGTCTGCTCTATGTCAGTTTCACCCGTGCGCGCGATCTGCTGGTTTTACCGATGCCGGCCAAGCGGAAGGGTCTCCTTTGGCTGGACTCTCTTGAAGCCGACTGGCTGCAGGGGGCCGACGGTGAACTTGAGCTTCCTGAAGGTAAAAAAATTCATTGTGCTGTTCGGACTCTTGTTGAGCAGGAAGAGAGTGTTGAACGAAAGTTCGATGAGAAAATCTCCTGGTTCCCGCAAAGGCGGGATGGTGGGGCTCACCTGCCGGCCTCATGCGTTCCAAGTTCATTCCCGCCGGTTTCTGCCGCATCGATAGGGGCAACTATCGTTCTGGGGGAGCGGATTGCACTTTCTGGCGCGCCGGACATGACCACTGTCGGCGATGCATTGCATCATCTCTTTGCTGCCGATTTCGTTGATTTGGGGAATCCACAGCGTTCTGTGGTTGCGCAAGCATTGATTGATCGTTTCCAGTTGTCGGCAAACCTTGATGCGACTACGGCTCTTGATTGTGTTGATCATTTACGTCGCGTGCTGGATCGCGATTTTAAGGCCCAGGGCTATTATCCCGAGTGGCCGGTTCAACTGGTTTTTAATTCCGGGCAGCGGATGCAGGGGTGGATCGATTTGCTCATTGACACGCCCGATGGATGGATTCTGATCGATCATAAATCGTTCCCCGGTTCCCGGAATGACTGGGAAAAACGCGCGCTGGAATACAGCGGCCAGTTATCGGCCTACAAGCAGGCCGTAGAAGCTGCTACGAGTAAGCCGGTGTTGAGCCAGTGGATACATTTTTCCGTAGGTGGCGGACTGGTTGAGGTTGTTTTATGAGCGTCCGCCGGCGCTTGTCGAAATTGCGTTAATTGTGGGGTGAAGGTTCTGTTTATGGGGCTCGAAAAAATCACACCGCTGCGCAATTCAAGGAGCAAGCTACTGCTCCAACAGCTTGCGCGCCAGGCTGTGGAGTTCGGCGTTGGCCAGGGCGGCCAGCTTTTTTTTGACGGTGCGCGAATAATATTCCCCTTCGGTTTTGCTGAGCGGCGTGCCGGCCAGTTTCTTTTGAAACAACTCTTTTTGTTTTGGGGAAAAAACCTGTGAGCTGGCATACTCGAGTGAAAATTCCTCGATACGTGCCGTGCGCTGACGATCCTGTACGGTTTTTTGGGCTGAATAGAGTTCGAATACTTGCTTTATCCGCTGCGGATCAAGCCCCTCGGCTGTTTCCGCCGGTTGGTTTGCGGCAAGTTTTTTGCGCCAGGCGCTCAGCAGTTGCTGTTCCTTTGCGCTGAATTTTCGTTTAAGCAGGCTAAGCCAGTTGAATTTGAGCCGGTAATGGGCATAAACCGCCGCTGCCATGGCCAGCAGTTGGCGAAACTGCGCTTGTTCTTGTTCTCGGGCGAGCAGGGATAGTACCTGCTCTGACGAAAAAAGGGGGTTTTCGGCGGCGTTGGCCAGTAAAACTGGAAATGCCTCCCACAAGCGTGCGTCGCCGCTCTGTACCACCTGAACCAGGGCGAGGTTTACGTCGAAACGGGGCTGGGGCTCCAGCAACGGCAAGCCTAATTGAGCCAAGTTGTTCAGCAGGAAAGAGTCAGTCATGGTGGCCTCGCCGTTTGAGGAGGTCTAGAAAAACGTCGATGTTGGGCCGCAACCGTTCCTGGGCAATATCGAAGCTGATCAGCTCAAGAAAATGTTGTCTGAGGCGGTTCAGGTCCAGGGTGAGTTCATGGCTCTCTGCCAGCAGCAGACAGTCGTCAAAGTCAACCCGCGTGCCCCGCATTAATTTGCTGCAAATCAGATCTTCATCGTTAAGCACTGCGATCTGGAGCATGGAAAGGTTTTGCAATACCTGATGTCGGCCCGGTTCCAGGGGTGAGTTCAAAAGTTCTGTGGTGTGAATGCGGTTGCCAATAAACAGGTCAAAACGTAAAAGCTCACCAGCCCTTTGCCAGCCCGCGTGGGTCACCTGTTGGTATCCAAGGCTCTGCAGTTGGCGGGTCAGATATGCGTGCTCCGCAATATTAGGCACCATGAAGTCCACATCACGCGTTGAGGGCTTGATGCCGCGCAAGGTCATGGCCGTACCACCGCAAGCAACCAGCCGAACTTTACGGCGCAAGTAGCGATTCCATTCCTGCAAGGTGCTGAAAAGCTGGTTAGTGTTCATGCGAGCCATGAGGTGATTTCCTTTTCTTGTTCATATAAGTACAAAAAATTGTATTTATATGTACAAGATTTTTGGTTTTTGGTCAAGGGATGGCCGGTTACTGAGCGGCGATACACAAACCCAATGTCAGGACTTGCAGCAAAGACGTGAAAATGGGGGGGGACGCTCCTAAATAACTCAATAAAACAGGGCAAATCAAGGTCAAGACCGCGGGGTTGCGCCCCCGCACGGCGCCTGACTTTTTGTTTATCAATCGCATACAAAAATTGACAATGTTTGTATGCAAAACTATTGTGTAATGAGGATTTTTCAGAAAGGAGAGAGCCATGCACATCTCATTGTCCCCGGAATTGGAATCACGTGTTAAGTCCAAGGTTGAGAGTGGTCTCTACAATAACGCCAGCGAGGTGATCCGTGAGGCGTTACGTTTTATGGATACCCATGAGGAATGGATCCACGAAATCAAACTTGCTCACCTGCGCGAACAGCTTCAAATCGGGATAGATCAACTCGACCGGGGGCAAGGGATCACGATTGAGTCCAGGAAAGGGCTGGATCGCCTGTTTGAGGTCGTCCGGGCGGATCTTTAGGCGATGGGCGCCTGTCGACTGATCATCTCACCTGCGGCGCGAAACGATCTTAAAGACATTTGTCAATTTAGTGCGCGCACTTGGGGTACGAAACAGTCGGTAAGATATCTCGAGAAGCTAAAAGAACGCTTTTGGGCGCTGACTGAACAGCCTCTCATTGGGATTGAGCGTTTTGATCTTGTGCCGGGAATGCGCAGTTTCGCGGTTGAAAGTCACATTGTGTTTTATCTGGTACGGTTTGAACAAATCGAGATTGTTCGTGTCTTGCACGGCAGACAGGATTCAAACCGACACATCGAGTCGTGATGAAAACTTTAGTGTAGGGGGGCGCTCCTGAATAACTAAATAAAGCATGGCAAAGTGGCTGGTGGGGTGCTGATTTTACGGTGGAGGGTGCGAATCACCATAAAAACCAAATCGAACCACGAATAGACACGAATTAACACGAATAAAACCAAGAGCTTAGAGATTTTAAAATTCATGTTCATTCGTGGTTAAAAAGGTTGGTTCGAATTGTAAGGGCGCGGATCCGGCCTTTTATCTAGCGGAGGAAAATAATCAATGAAAAAAACCTTGCTGGTTTCAGTCGGGGGTTCACCGGCACCGGTTATCTATACCATCAACCAGCATCGCCCTGCTGCGGTGATCTATTTCTGCTCGCGTGATTCGCGCGCTGAAGTACGGGCGGCGATTGAGCCGAAACTTGACTATGCGCTGACCGATTGCGAAATCATTACCACGCCCGATGAGCAGAATCTCAAAGACTCGGTCGCCGAACTGGTGCACCGGCTGCCGCGCACCCTGCATAATCTCGATTCGGATATGGCCCATCTGCAGGCGGATTTCACCGGCGGAACCAAGGTGATGGCGGCAGCGGTGGTGCTGGCGCTGGCGGATCAGGGCTGTTCTTATTCTTATGTCGGCGGCGTCGGACGTGACAAACAGGGGCTCGGCGTGGTGGTTGATGGCCGCGAGCAACTGCTCTACAGCGATAACCCCTGGGATGCCCTGGGGCGTGAGCCGTTGAAGCTTTATGCTTTGCATTTCAACCGTTGTCGTTTTGCCTCGGCAGCGCAGGTGGCCGCGCGCGCGGCGGAACGGAGCGACAAGCTGCGCCCGTTGTTTGAAACCTTGCAGGTTTTGGCCGACGGCTATCGCCAATGGGATAACTTTGAGCATAAACCGGCGCTGAATCTGTTGAACCGGTGCCGACAGGCCTTGAAAACTCTGCCTTTTCTTCACGAGGGGCAACAGCTGAGCGCGACCTTTGCCGGTCAGCTTGAGGCCGACATTAAACGTCTGGAGCAGGTGAAAAACGATCTGTTGACGCTGGAAAACAAAGCAACCCACCCCTCTGACGGCCAGGCCTTGCTGCTCGATCTGCTCGCCAATGCGGTGCGCCGGGCCGAGAGCGAACACAAGTACGATGATGCGGTCGCGCGACTCTACAGTGTGGTTGAAAAAGCCGCCAAGATGCGTCTTTTCCATCAGTTTGCCATCGATAATTCCAAGGTTTGCCCTGAGCAGATCCCCGCGTTACACCGCGAACTGATTCTGCGGGGGATGAGCGCAAACGATAACAACGTCTTCCCGCTGCCGCTGGCTAAAAGTTATGCCCTGTTGGCGGCGCTGGGCGACGAACTTGGCGCGACCTACCAGCAGCGCGAAACTGATCTGGCCAAGGTGCTTACAATTCGCAACAGTTCGCTGCTGGCGCACGGTTTTCAGCCGGTAAGTCAAAAAACCTATACCGACCTGCTGGCTATTGCCCTGAATTTCTGTGCGGTTCAGGCGGACTCTCTACCGACCTTTCCACGGTTAGCCGAAGAATGACCCGCGATCAGATGCTGGTTTTGCTTGCTGCGCCCGATCTGGAACAGCGTCTGCCCGAGGTCGCCCGCTTACGCGGGGTGCCGCAACCGCCCGAGTTTCACACCGAGGGCGATGTTCTGGTGCATACCCGGCTGGTGGTGGCGGCTTTGCCGCAAGAAGCCGGACAGGCTCTGGTGTGGGCGGCGGCGCTGCACGATATCGGCAAGGCCGACACCACAGGCTTTGTCGACGGACGCTGGCGTGCCCACGGCCATGATCTGCGCTCGGCACAACTGGTGCCTCAGGTGCTGCGACGTTTTGATGCCGAAGCCGATTGCGCTGATGTGGTCTGGCTGGTGCGGCATCATCTGTTTGCCTGTAGTTGGCAACCCGCTTCACGCAAGGGTTTGACCTCGCGCCAGTTGCGTTTTTGTCAACATCCCCTGTTTGACCAGCTGGTGCAGTTGTGCCGCGCCGATGCGCTGGGCAGCCACGGACATTCGAAAAAGATCGATCACTTACAGCTGATTCTTGATCAACTGGCCCAGCGAAAGAGCCGCACGGATGAAGATTCCTCAG
>JAACTI010000235.1 GCA_009993495.1 Deltaproteobacteria bacterium
CCCGAATGTCGTCAAGCTGGTGCGTGACCAGCAGGGGCGGGCCCTTTATTTTTCGCGCGCGCCTATTCCCGTCGCTCGCGACATGTCAAACCCTGAGCTGAGGCGGCAGTTACCAAACATCGGAGCTCTGCGGCATATCGGCCTCTACGTTTACCGCCGCGATTTTTTGTTGCGCTATGCCCGACTTCCCCAGACGCCATTGGAAACCCTTGAATCTCTGGAACAGCTGCGCGCTCTTGAGCATGGCATCCCTATTTACGCAGCCGTGACCGACTGTGTCTGCCAGGGCGTTGATACGCGGGAAGATTTGTTGCGGGTCGAAAAAATAATGCAGCAAATGGCTGAATTATAAGCAGTGTTGACTTTTTAAAGCTCTGATGCAGGAATGCCTTTTATCTCCGGCGTTTTTTGTGTAACATCGCCTCTTTCGACCGGGCGTGATTTTTTTGTGAAGTCTTATCCGGAATTATTGATTCGGGAGTAACTGTCAGTTATGAAAACAAAGTTTCTTTTTGTCACCGGTGGTGTGGTCTCGTCCCTCGGCAAGGGGTTGGCCGCCGCTTCGATTGGGGCATTGATGGAAGCCCGTGGGCTCAAAATATCGATGCAGAAGATGGATCCTTACATTAATGTTGACCCTGGAACCATGAGCCCATTTCAGCATGGAGAAGTTTTTGTCACTGATGATGGGGCCGAAACCGATCTCGATCTGGGCCACTATGAGCGCTTCACCTCGGCGCGCTTGTCGAAAAAGTCTAATTTTACTACCGGCCAGATTTACGATTCTGTCATTCGCAAGGAACGTCGCGGTGATTATCTGGGCGGTACGGTGCAAGTGATCCCCCATATTACCAATGAAATTAAGCAGAAGATTCTCGATAATGCCAAGGGCGTTGACATCGCGATTGTTGAAGTTGGTGGAACCGTTGGTGACATTGAATCCCTGCCTTTTTTGGAAGCGATTCGTCAATTTCGGTCAGATCGTGGCCGCGAAAATGTGCTGTATATTCACTTAACTCTGGTGCCTTATATTCCAACGGCGGGCGAGTTGAAAACGAAACCGACGCAGCACAGTGTCAAGGAATTGCGCGAAATCGGGATTCAACCCGACCTGCTGCTGTGTCGTTGTGACCGTGAGATTCCCCACGACATGAAAAGCAAAATCGCTCTGTTTTGCAATGTTTCCGAGGAAGCGGTTATTACCGCCCGCGATGTGTCCTCAATTTACGATGTGCCGCTGGTTTATCATGAACAGGGGCTGGACGAACGTATTGTTGAATATTTAAATATCTGGACGAAATCGCCCGATTTATCATCGTGGAAACGGATTTCCCAACGTGCCAACGCTCCCGAAAAAACCACGCGAATTGCCATAGTCGGCAAATATGTTGATTTAACCGAAAGCTACAAGTCTCTTTCCGAGGCCTTGACCCACGGTGGCATTGCGAATAACTGTCGGGTTGAATTCGTATATGTTGATTCCGAAGCGATTGAACGCCACGGGGTCGATGGGGTCTTTGATCAGGTTGATGGGATTTTGGTACCGGGCGGATTTGGTGAACGTGGTAGCGAAGGCAAAATTGCTGCAATTCAGTATGCTCGCGAACATAAAATCCCGTTCTTTGGTATCTGCCTGGGGATGCAGATGGCGGTGGTCGAATTTTCCCGCCACGTTTGTGGTATTGATGCTTTCTCACGAGAATTTAAGGAAGACACGGAACATCCGGTGATCGATCTGATGGAAAGCCAGAAGAAGGTCGATAAAAAAGGTGGCACCATGCGTCTGGGTTCTTATCCCTGTGAACTCCAGGAAGGCTCCCTGGCCCGCCGTATTTACGGCCAGGTCAGTGTCAACGAACGTCACCGTCATCGCTATGAATTTAACAATCGCTACCGCAAACCATTGACCGAGGCCGGGCTGATTTTTTCAGGACTTTTCCCGGCGGCCGATCTGGTTGAAATGGTCGAACTCAGCGAACATCCCTGGTTTTTGGCCTGTCAGTTTCACCCGGAATTCCGTAGCCGCCCCCTGGAGCCTCATCCTTTGTTTGAGTCATTTGTCGGCGCCTGTATCCGGCAAGGGGAGAGCTTATGAGTCTGGTGGAATTAGGCAGTGTGCGCTTTGGGGACAATCTGCCCCTGGTGCTGATCGCCGGGCCCTGCGTGATTGAAAGTGAAGCTTCATGTTTGCGCATTGCTGAACACTTAAAAAAACTCGCCGAAGAGCTGATGCTGCCGGTGGTTTTTAAGGCCAGTTACGACAAGGCCAATCGCACTTCGGTCACGGCATTTCGTGGCCCAGGGATGGAAGAAGGCTTGCGGATTTTACAGCGGGTTCGGCAGGATTTTGATCTGCCGGTGGTCTCGGATGTTCATGATGTTTCCCAGGTAGCCGCGGCGGCCGAAGTTCTGGATATTTTGCAGATACCGGCGTTTCTCTGTCGTCAGACAGACCTGCTGGTTGCGGCGGGAAAAACCGGCAAGGTTATCAATCTGAAGAAGGGCCAATTTTTGGCGCCCGGCGATATTCAACACGGGATCGGCAAAATCCTCTCGACACACAACCCGAAAATTTTATTAACCGAGCGCGGGACAACCTTCGGTTATAATAATTTGGTGGTCGACATGCGTTCGCTGGTGATTATGCGTGAGTTGGGGTTTCCGGTGGTTTTTGACGCAACCCATTCCGTGCAGCTTCCTGGTGGTGCGGGTGCTTCTTCCGGCGGCCAACGCCAGTACGTGGGGGCGCTGTCGCGAGCCGCCGTGGCCGTTGGCATTGATGCTCTGTTCTGGGAAGTGCACGAAAATCCCGATCAAGCTTTATGTGATGGGGCCAATTCCCTTGCCCTGTCTGCCTTGAAACCTCTGTTGCAACAACTAATGGCCCTGGATCATCTGGTCAAAACAGGACACTGATTTTTATGGATATGCTTGAAGCTGCGCGTAAGGTTTTACAAATTGAAGCGGATGCGGTGCTGGCCCTTATTCCGCGGCTGGATCAAAACTTTTGCCAGGCTATCAGCGCAATCCTTGCATGCCCGGGACGCGTTATTGTCACGGGTATGGGTAAGTCGGGTTTAATTTGCCAGAAGATTGCCGCAACTATGGCATCAACCGGAACCCCGGCTTTGTTTCTGCACCCGGCTGAAGGCATTCATGGCGACCTGGGTATGATGACCAAGCAGGATCTGGTGCTGGCGGTCTCCAATTCGGGTGAAACGGAAGAGCTCTGCCGCATTTTACCTGTGGTGAAACGGATGGGATTGCCTTTGATTGCCATGGCCGGCAACCCGCACAGTACTCTGGCTCAGGCTGCGGATATTTTTCTCAACATCAGCATCCTTGCCGAAGCCTGTCCGTTGGGTTTGGCACCAACGGCCAGCACCACGGCTACCCTCGCTATGGGCGATGCTCTGGCGGTGGTTCTTTTGGAAGAGCGCGGCTTCAAGGCTGAAGATTTTGCCATGTTCCATCCCGGGGGGGCTCTGGGAAAACGTCTGCTGCTGCGCGTCGAAGATTTAATGCATCGCGGCGAAGCTATCCCAATGGTGGGGACAAAAACTCCCTTGCGTGAAGCCTTATTTGAAATTACCGCCAAACATCTTGGCGTGACGGCGGTTACCAATGATGCGGGTGAAATTGTCGGTGTTTTTACCGATGGGGATTTGCGTCGCGTGATGGAGGCGGGCCTTGAGGGATTACATCAACCGATTGAGCAGGTTATGAATCGCAACCCCAAACGGGTTCTGCAACGTAATTTGGCGGCTAAAGCCCTGCAAATTATGGAAAAAAACGCCATCACTTCCCTGTTTGTCTTCAGCGACGAAGAGCAGCGAGTGCCGGTTGGCATTCTCCATCTCCATGATTTGCTGAGAGCCGGAGTTGTTTAATGCCAAATAAGACGGGACAACTCCGGCTCTTATTGCTCGATGTCGATGGTGTGCTGACCAACGGCCAAATAATCTATGACGGCGCGGGCAATGAACTCAAGATGTTTGATGTCCGCGATGGCCACGGCATCAAATTACTTCACCGTGCAGGAATTCGCACCGGCATTATCACGGGCCGTTCTTCGGCAGTTGTCGCGCGTCGTGCCCAGGAGCTTGGGATTGACCTTCTGTACCAGGGTGCACTGAATAAGCTGGAACCTTTTGAAGAAATTTTACGCGCTACCGGTTTGCGTGCGGCTCAGGTTGCTTATGTTGGCGACGATCTCATCGATCTGCCGATTTTGAGCCGGGTCGGCTTCGCCGCTACGGTTGCCGATGCTGATCCTGAAGTTTGTCGGCGAGTTGATTATGTTGCCGAGCGTAAAGGCGGGCGCGGGGCGGTTCGCGAAATATGTGAGTTGATCTTGAAGCAGGGCGGCCACTGGGAGAGGGTTACTGCCCGTTATTTTGAGCCCGCTACCGCAAAGAGCCGCCCTTGAAGGGGCGCAAGCGCATCCAGGGTTTGTTGGGCGGTTTGATTTTGCTGTTACTCTTGGCCCTGACCGTCGCTCTCTGGCCTGTGGGCAAAAGATCTGACTCCTTGACGGATTTGGTTGAAAAATTGCCCCCCGGGGTCGATCTGGGGATGGAAAATGTGCATTACAGTCAAAATGAGTCGGGGCGCAAAAGTTGGGAGCTGGATGCTGGCCGGGCCGATTATCAGCGCGATACCAAAGAGCTGGCTTTGAACAGGGTGCGCTTTGTTTATTACCTGGAAAATGCTCGGGGTCAGCTGAACGTCAATGCCGGGCAGGGGGTTTTAAACCAAAGCCGTCAGCAACTGCAGCTCACTGATGGGGTGATTATGCTTGCCGCTGCAGGAGAAAAGTTTCAGACGCAGTCGTTGCATTATGATCTTGAAAAAAAACAGGCCCACACCGATGACCTTGTCCAGATCGAAAACTCTCAAATGAAGCTCACCGGAAAGGGAATGCAGCTCGATATCAAACAGGAACATTTACGTCTTTTTGCCGATGTGCACGCAATTTTCTATTCTTCTGCGCAAGAAGGGTCGGGCAAATGAAATCTGTTTTTTGGAGTGTTCTTATGCTCCTGCTGTTTTCCGGATGGCCCCGGTCGGCTAACGCTGAAAAACAAGTGACCGCAACCAACGAGCCCATTGAAGTTGTTGCGCAGACAATGGAGGCCGATAAAAAACAGCAGACGGCCATCTTCAGCGGAAAGGTTGTTGCGACACGCGGTGCTCTAACGCTCTATGCTGACCAGCTGACCCTTTTTTTTACCGAGCAGACTACGCAGAATAACCGCCAGAAAATTGAACGCATTGAAGCACGCGGCAAGGTGAGTGTTGTTGATGACCAACGCATTGCCAAAGCCAACGAACTCGACTATCACTCTGTCACCGAGGAAATCGTCTTGCGCGGCAATGTCAGTGTGCAGGAGGGCGAAAATCTGGTGACTGGCGATGAAATTACGCTTGATCTGCGTACCAATCAGACGCGGGTAAAAAGTCGTGATGGAGGGCGGATCAAGGCCATATTCCAACCCGAGCAGGAGTCCAAATGAAAAGAACCCTGCGCGCAGAAGGTCTTGAAAAATCTTATGGTGGCCGCCGGGTGGTTGCCGGGGTTGATTTGCAGCTTTGCTCCGGCCAGGTCGTCGGGTTGCTTGGGCCTAATGGCGCGGGTAAAACGACCAGCTTTTACATGGTTGTTGGGTTGGCGCGGCCAGATGCCGGTCGGGTTTATCTTGATGATCAGAATTTAACCGATATGCCCATGTATCAGCGGGCGCGCGCCGGGATTTCCTACCTGCCGCAAGAGGCCTCGGTTTTTCGAAAAATGACCGTGGCTCAGAATCTCCTGGCGATTCTGGAAACCCTGCCCCTGACTCACGATGAGCGCCAGCAGCGCCTGGAAGATTTATTAAAAGAATTCCGTATTGGCCATATTCGTAAATCCAAGGGCTATGCTCTTTCGGGCGGCGAAAGACGGCGGGTGGAAATTGCTCGTTCGCTGGTCTTGGAACCCTCTTTTTTGTTGCTGGATGAACCCTTTGCCGGTATCGACCCGCTGGCTGTTAACGATATTCAAACGGTCATTTGGCAGCTTAAGAGCCGTGGTATCGGGGTGTTGATTTCTGATCATAATGTTCGCGAAACTCTTGGAGTTTGTGATAATGCTTATATTTTGAATGAAGGGGTGGTGCTCGAATTCGGCTCACCGGAGCAAATTGCCGCAAGTAAAAAGGCCCGGGCTATTTATCTGGGGGATAATTTCAGGCTTTA
>JAACTI010000502.1 GCA_009993495.1 Deltaproteobacteria bacterium
ATCCTCGATAAAAATTCCCCCGGCCTCCAGGGCGCGGTGCAACAGAGGCTGGACGTCGGACGGGATCAGATGTGCCACCGCTTTACCCGCAGCCAGCCGGGCACGAATGCCGGTGGCGCTGGCGATGCCAGTTTCATCGATGTGCATATCATGAAAGCCTGAACCCCTGCGCTGGATAGTGGCCGGTTTTATAAAACTGGCGGTCTGTTGAAGCGCGCGCAGATATTCAATCCCCAGAATGTTGTTCGGCGTCGAAAGGGTTTCTGCTCCTTGTGGCATCAGTCTGCCAATTACTTGAGCGCGAGCGGCGGGATAATTCTGTCCAGCACGCAAAAGCTTAGCGGTGGCGGCGGCAATCTGCCGCTGGTGATTGCCCAGCAAGTCGACGCAATCAGCCAGTTCCTTCAAATCCCCGGTTTCACTGCCAAAACAGAGGCTGTCAATTCCGCCCAGGGTATTAAGGGCTTGCACCGCTCCCCGTGCAAAATCGGGGGCACTGCTACACGCCCAGGGCAGAGGCAGCTCCACAATCAGATCGACCCCGGCGGCCAGCGCCATTTTGGTGCGCACCCATTTATCAACCAGTGCCGGTTCCCCACGCTGCAGAAAATGCCCGCTCATGACCGCCACGCTGACTTCGGCGTCGGTTGTCGCCACACTGGCACACAGGTGGTGGAGATGCCCATTGTGAAAGGGATTATACTCGGTAATCAGGCCGACGCTGCGCATTTACAGCACCACCGGAATGCGCCTAGCGACGCGGTTTTCTGTTGGCGTTATCCGGGTGCGGTAGGCCAGGGGCTCCACGCCGGCGGCCACCACCTCGCGCAGCAAGCGACCGTAGGCGGGATCAATTTCATCTGCCGGACTGAAGCACATCGCTTCGCCGCGTTGAACGAGAAAAAAAATAACCGCACGATAGCCCTCCTCCCGGGCGCTTCTCAGCTCACGCAGATGTTTCTGGCCGCGGAGGGTGACGGCATCGGGAAATTTAGCCGTGAGCCGGTCACAGAGGGTGACGTTTTTCACTTCAAGCAGAACTTTTTGTGCGTCCTTTTGCAGAAAAAAATCAATCCGACTGGCACCGTAGGGGGCTTCGCGCTGGATGGAATAATTGACAAATTCCTCAATCCAGCCCTGTTGCAGGGCTTCTTCGACCAGATGGTTGCTGCGCTGGGTGTGGGTATCGACCCAGTGGTTGCCAACCCGGATCAGCTCCAATGTGAACTTAAGTTTGCGTTTGGGGTTGTCATTGGCCGACACCAACACCGCATAGCCGGGCACCGCACATTGCAGCATGCTGCCGGTGTTGGGGGTGTGCGCGGTAATCAGCTGGCCGTTGTCGAGTTTGATATCGGCAAGAAAGCGCTGATAGCGTCGTACCAGGCGACCAGGGTAGAGGGGGTGTGGCAGCTGCATAAAAAACTCCGACGGCAAGGACTGTATCCTAACCGCCGGAGAGGGGAAAAACAAGCAAGGTTATTGGTCAGAATTTACCAAATTCGCTGTCGTCGAGGGCTATTTCTGCGGCAGGGTTATCGCGACCAGCAGCTGTGTTTGCGCTCTGTTCTGCTGCCTGCCAGCCACTGGTGGCGGCGGAGGTGTTCCAGGAAATTTCCTGCTGTGATTTTTTGGTGTTCTTTCCGGGGTTTGAGCTGACGGACTTTGGTGCTGAAATCGCCGATCGATATGTCGCGGACTGGCGCAGTTTGAACTGTTGCAGCAAACGTTGCAGTTCCATGGCCTGGCCCGAAAGCTCTTCGGCGGCGGCGGCACTTTCTTCGGCACTGGCAGTGTTGGACTGGGTGACCTGGTCGATCTGTTCGAGCCCCTGATTGACCTGGGAAATGCCCTGGGCTTGCTCATTGCTGGCGGCGGAAATTTCGGCCACCAGATCGCTGGTTTTGGTAATGCCGGCCACAATTTCTTTCAGGGCTTCGGCGGTGGTATTGGCAATATTCGCCCCATTTTCGGTTTTCTGCACCGACCCTTCGATGAGTTCGGCGGTTTCCTGGGCAGCTTTGGCACTGCGGGCCGCCAGGTTGCGCACCTCTTCAGCCACCACCGCAAATCCCTTGCCGTGTTGACCGGCGCGCGCGGCTTCAACCGCCGCGTTCAAGGCCAGCAAATTGGTCTGGAAGGCAATTTCATCGATAACCTTGATGATTTTGCTGATCGATTGCCCTGACTGGCGAATATCGTCCATCGCCGTCACCATCTGCTGCATCTGGTTGCTGCCCTTTTGGGCGGCGTTTTTGGCTTCAAGGGATAATTGGTTGGCCTGATTGGCGTTTTCGGCGTTATCGCGCGTGCGCCCGGCGAGTTCGCCCATGGAGCTGGTGATTTCTTCGAGGGATGCGGCTGATTCAGTGGCCCCTTGGGAGAGATCCTGCGCCCCGTCTGAAACCTGGGAGGCCCCCGAATTGATCTGTTCGCCCGAGGTTTGAATCTGGCCCAGCACCTGATTGAGATCATCGCCCAGCTGCTTGAGGGCGTTACGGATTTCATCTTGACTGTCGCGTGGTGCCACCGTGTAACTGATATCACCACTGGCCAATTGCTTGAGAATTGTCACCGTTTCCTGCTGCAAATTGTCGGCAAATTCATCCAGCGTTTTGGCCATTTCACCAATTTCATCGGCGCGATTTAACTTCAGCCGCATGCCGAGGTGCC
>JAACTI010000503.1 GCA_009993495.1 Deltaproteobacteria bacterium
CAGGCTAGTAAAATTCAAGCTCTTTAATCAGCTAGTGAACGGCAGTCTTGAGGAGTGTTGCGAGACTGCGGTAGGCGGCGTACCCTACCCATCACTAAACGGTGCGGGCAGGGTTCAGGTGGGCTTGGATATTATCTCCACGCTTCAGCAGTTCTACGGCTTCAAGGCGCCCATCTTTATCGACAATCGAGAAAGCGTAACCAACCTGCCCGAGATGAATTGCCAGGTTATTTCGCTAATCGTGTCGGCGAACGACTCAAGTTTACGAGTAGAGGTAAAAAAACGTAAACCAGAAGAGAAACCAGCGGCTAAAGAGCCAGCTATGAGTATTAAGGAGAGGATTTAGATGTCAACAGCACAAAAAGAAACTCAGCTTAAAAAGGCAGAACAGTCTTTATCTGTCCGTTTCTCGGACATGGTTGTAAAAGAGTTCGGGGGCACGGTTGGGGCAATCACCTTAACCAACTTCCAGCAGCGATTGGTGCAAAATTATTTCATGGCGGTAGACACCGCACTAAGAATAGCCGAAATTAAGCGGCTGGCAAAAGATGAGAAGTATCGAGATAAGTTGCCAGTCGTGTGGGCGAACGTCAATATGGGGCTACTTGCGCGCAACGTGGTGGCGGCGGCTCGTATCGGGCTGGACCCGGCGCAAAAGAACCATATTAACATTGTTCCATACAAGAACAAACACACGAACAAGTATGATGTCGGCTTTGTTGAGGGATACCGGGGTCTCGAGATTAAGGCTATTAAATACGGCCTCGATGTCCCGAGCAGCGTTGTTGTGGAGGTCGTTTATTCATCAGATAAGTTTGTCCTACACAAACGAGACGCTAACAACAAAATAGACTCATACACCTTCGAGATTGTAAACCCCTTCGACCGGGGCGATATCGTCGGCGGGTTCTACTACCTTGCATTCAAAGACGCACCCGAAAAAAATAGGGTCGTCGCGATGACGTTCAAAGACATCGAGAAACGCAAGCCCAAACACGCATCGACCGAGTTTTGGGGCGGCGAGAAAGATGTGTGGAAAAACGGGAAGAAGACCGGCAAGAAGGAGACTGTCGAAGGCTGGTTCGACGAAATGTGCTATAAGACCGTCTGCCGTGCGGCCTACAGCTCGATAACGATCGACAGCCAGAAAATTGATAACGATTACCTCGCGCTCAAGCAGATGGAAGATAGCTATACAGAGCAGAATATTGCTGCTGAGAT
>JAACTI010000236.1 GCA_009993495.1 Deltaproteobacteria bacterium
AAACGTATATTGGTCAGTCCAGCCGCACCCAAACGGCTGGCGGCGGGGTTTTCGTGACTGGCGGCGCCAAGAAAGGCGGCGCGCAGGGCCGGATCGGTCAGCAGGCGACTGCTTTGACCCTGTTCGACAATTGTGCCGTTTGACAAAAGGTAAGCGCGGTCTGAACCCGACAGGGCGCGGGCGGCATTCTGTTCAACCAGCAAAATCGTGCGGCCCGCCCGGGCCAGCTGGTGGATAATGGCGAAAATCTCGTCGGTGATCAAAGGTGCCAATCCCAGACTGGGCTCGTCAAGCAACAGCAGACGCGGTCCGGCCATCAACGCCCGCCCCATGGCCAGCATCTGCTGCTCACCACCGGACAAAGTGCCTGCCAGCTGCGTACGACGTTCTTTAAGTTTCGGGAAACGGGCGAAGACTTCTTCCCTGCGAATCGCCTCTTCCCCTTTTGCAAGGCGCAGGGACACAGCGCCGAGTTGCAAATTTTCTTCGACCGAAAGGGAGCCGAAGACCTCGCGTCCTTCGGGCGAAAGGGCCAGGCCAAGGCGCACCATTTGCACCGGGCTCTTGCCGGCGACCGGCTTGCCGTCCAGCAGAATGCTGCCACCCGTCGGCTTGACCAGCCCCATGAGACACTTGAGCAGGGTGCTTTTCCCCGCGCCATTGGCACCGACCAGGGCCACCGTCTCACCAGCGGCGATTTCAAGGCTAACCCCAAACAGGGCCTGGGCCGCATCATAATGGGCCGTCAGCTTATCAATTTTCAGCATCAAGCTGTCGCTTCCATGCACCCCAGATAGGCCTCCAGAACCCGTGGATTACGTCTGACTTCAGCGGGCGTGCCACTAGCGATCTTCTGTCCGCTGTCAAGCACCACCACCTGATCCGCCAGCTTCATCACCAGATCCATATCGTGTTCGATCAGTAACAGGGTGTGACCAGCGCGGCGCAATAAATGTAACTGCTCACCAACGGCCGCTGTTTCAGCGGCATTCAGACCGGCAACCGGTTCATCGAGCAAAATCAGTTGGGGGTTGCCAACGGTGGCACGCGCCAGCTCGACCCTTTTTTTGTCACCGTAAGCCAGCACCGCCGCCGGCCAGTCAGCCTTGTCACCCAGGCCGAAACGATCGAGGGCTTCCAGAGCGCGCAGTCGCAGCCGGCGCTCGCGGTGGCGCAGATAAGGCAGGCGCAGCATCGCCATCACCATGGAACTGCCCGCCTCGCAGGTCAATCCGGTCAGCACGTTGTCGAGCACGGAAAGGCGGGGGAACAACTTGAGGTTCTGAAAGGTTCGCGCAATACCGCAGCGCGCAATCTGGTGAGCAGCGAGGGAACTAATGGCCGCGCCGCGAAACAGCACCCGGCCGCTGCTGGGTTGCAGCACCCCGGTCATGCAGTTGATCAGAGTACTTTTACCCGCACCATTAGGACCGATCAGGGCGGTCACCTGCCCCGGGAAAACCTCGAAGCTGACCTGGCTCAGGGCCGGCAGCCCACCGAAGTTTTTGCTGAGCTGTTCAAGCCGTAACATTTTTTTGCCTTAGTCGCGCCAGCTGCACTCGCAGCAGATCAAGGAGGCCGGTGATCAGCCCCTGGGGCAGAAACATCAGCACCAGCACCAGAATACCGCCGTGGACGAAATCCTTGTAGGTCTCGAACAGATCCATCCATTCCGGCAGCAGGGTGATCAGCGCCGCGCCGAAGAGCGACCCCCAGATGGAGCCCATGCCGCCAATCACCACCATAATCACCAAATCTGTCGAGACGAAGATCCCAAAAGAATCGGGACTGATAAACCCATAGGTGTGCGCAAAGAGACTGCCCGCCACCGAAGCAAGCACTGCCGAAAGAACAAAGACCTTCACCTTGGCCCGGCGGGTATCAACCCCCAGGGCGGCCGCCGCAATTTCGTCGCCGGCCAGGGCCGAAAGCCCCCGCCCGACGCCACTGCGCACCAGGTTGAGACACAAGAGCAGACTCAACAGCGCCAGCCCCCAGAGCAGATAATGCAGGCGGAGCTCATCATCAAAGGCAAAGGATCCAAGGCTGAGACTGGGGATACCATAGAAACCGCTGGGCCCGCCGGTCATCTGATCCCATTGCAATAAAATGGTATGAAAAACAAAATTCAAACCCAAAGTCGCCATGGCCAGGTAATGCCCGGTGAGGCGCAGGGCCGGAATCCCCACCAGTAGCGCCACCAGTGCCACCAGGCCCGCCACCAGCAGCATGGCCAGCCAGGAATCAAGGCCGAAGGTCACGCAGGCAATCGCCGAACCATAGGCCCCCAGCCCGAAAAAGGCCGCATGCCCCAGGGAAATCTGCCCGGCATAACCAATAAACAGGTTAAGACCCAGCACCACAATGGCATGAATGGCAATCAGATTGGTCAGCCCGAGGGTATAGGGGTTATTTTCAACCAGCGGGAAAACCAGCAACAGCAGTGACAGGGCCGTAACCCAGAGTCCGGTGCGATGCAAAGCGATAAAGTAGAGAAATTTCTGGCGGTCGGTCATCATGTCTCAGCCATTCCCTGCTCAAAGGCCTGAAGATTTTGCACCACAAACCTTTCCGGCGCTAATTGACGAATTGCCGCTTCACATTCCCGCGCCCTGCAGAAAAGCGCGCCCTGTTTAACCGCAAAGCCCAGAAGCACCAGATTGGCGAGCACCGGGTTGCCCAGAGCTCGCGCCATGGCCGTAGCATCAATGCGGGCGCCCTCCCCGGCCTGGTCGCTGCTGATCAGCAGCCTACCTTCGGGTTTCAACAGCCCCCGGTGTACCGGCAGGTTGGCTTCCCAGAGGAAAAAACCTACATCCCCCTGCGCGGTGCGGATCAAAGGGCCGGCAAAAGAACCAACCTTAATCGTCGAGAGCACTGTTCCGCCACGCTGGGCCATGCCGTGAGTTTCAGAGGTCAGCACCGCAAGGCCGCGATTCACCGCCACTTGCGCAATCACCCGGGTCAGAAAAAGCACCCCCTGCCCGCCGATACCGCTGACAATAATCTGTTGTTTCATCACGGTTCCTCCCTGCCGATGGCATCAACCGGACAGACGGGAATGCAGGTACCGCAGCCGATACAGCGATCCCTGTCAACCTGCGCCACCCGCCCTTCCTCGTCAAATATCAGTGCCGGGCATTCGAAGGCGTTGGTACACTTGCGGCAGCCGATGCACTTGTCGTTGATGCGAACGATGGTCGCAGCCTGGTTTTTGCGCACCCGCGGATCCATGATGCAGCCGTGACGCGAAATCAGCACCGCGACTCCGCCCTTGTCGCTGCGGAGGTAAGTATCGGCATTTTTCAGCAGCGTCTCGAAACGCTCATGGTCGTAGGGATCACAGGTTTCAAGGAACGCGACCCCGCAGGCCTTGACCAAGGGTTCAATAGCCACCCCTTTGGTTGCTTTGCCTCCGGCGGCCACGCCCATGTGTGGCACCGGCTGACCACCGGTCATGGCGGCGGTCGCATTATCGAGGATAACCACAATCATGCGCGTCTGCTGAATGACGGCGTTGATCAGCGCCGGAATTCCGGCGTGAAAAAAGGTCGAATCCCCAATGGTCACGACGATGGTCGGAAACTCACCATCCTGCGCATAGGCCTGATAAAAACCGGCCCCTTGACTGATACAGGCGCCCATACAGTGAACCGTGTTGACCGCGCCGAGATTCATGCCCAGGGTGTAACAACCAATATCCGAAGGGAAAATCCCTTGGGGAAAAGTTTTCTTGATGGCGTAAAAAGCCGCACGGTGCGGACAACCGGGACACAAAGAGGGACGCTGGCCGCGCCCTTCGGTCGCGACCGCGGCCGGGGATTCAAGCCCAAGAAAAGCCGTCAGTACCCGATGAATCACGTCAGGCGTCAGCTCACCTTCAGGCGGCACGCCGCCCCCTTGCTTACCGACACTGCCCGGATGGGCGAGTTGCAGCTCAATCACCGGATAGGTTTCTTCAAGCACCAGCACCCGGTCATAATCGCGGCGCAGGGTCTCCATAAAAGACGGGCTCAAGGGATAGGGCATCAACACCTGATAAAGATCGACCTGGCCACTCAGATCGAGCTCGGCGAGCAGATCGACCAGATGAGAAAAAACGATTCCCGCTGCAACCAGGGCGGTGCGCGGCTGACTCTGGTTGCCCGGCGTTAAGCGCGGCTGCCAGTCGGCTTCGCGCGCGATCTGAGCAAGATTGGCATTGAGTTTGCGGTGCAGGGCGGGCAAAAAAGCCGGCGTCGCGGCCCAGCGGGTTGGGTCTTTTTTGAAGTTTGCCCGGCGGTCGAGTTTAAGGGGCGGAAGCAGCGCAACATTCTGGCGCGAATGGCAAATGCGCGTCGTCGGGCGCAGGACAATATTCCTTTCATATTTTTCCGACAGGGCAAAGGCTGCTGCAATCATCTCCTTAGCTTCCAGCGGGCTGGCCGGATCCAGCACCGGCACCCGCGCCTGCAAACAAAACAGACGCGTGTCCTGTTCATTCTGCGAACTGTGGGGCCCGGGATCATCGGCGACAATCGTCAGCATTCCCCCCTGAACGCCCAGATAGGCGGTGCGCATGAAGGGATCGGCGGCGACATTCAAACCCACCTGTTTCATGACCGCCACCGAGCGCTTGCCCGTATAACTGGCCGCCAGGGCCACTTCGAAGGCAATCTTTTCGTTGACCGACCATTCAACGTGCAGAGGCTCAAGCGCACGCTGCCGGGAATCGATGACCGCCTGCAGAATTTCCGTCGATGGCGTCCCAGGGTAGGCCGCCGCCACCTGGCAACCCGCTTCAATCAGCCCCTGCCCCATGGCTTCATTGCCCATCAGCAGTTTGATGAGATCTGGTTCTGTCATTTTTGCCTTTCTATGAGTGCCATAAGTCACATAAATCCCATCGGACGAATGGGATTTAGTAAAAACAAAATCATTTCCCCAGCAACCCTTTGGGTCGTACGAACAGCACCAGCAACAGCACCACGAAAGCGACCACATCTTTGTAGGCACTCGACAGGTAACCGGCCGACAGCGATTCCAGCAAGCCCAGGCCAACCCCGCCAAGAATCGCACCGGGGAAAGAACCAAAGCCGCCGAGAATCGCGGCGGCAAAGCCCTTGAGGCCCAGGAGGACACCGACATCATAATTGAGCGTGGTAATTGGCGTCACCAGCACCCCGGCCAGGCCACCCAGAGCGCCGGCAATGGCATAGCTGGTCAAACGTACCCGGCCGGCAGGAATACCGACCACCGCCGCTGCGGTTGAATTGGACGCCACCGCCCGCATGGACAAACCCAGGGGGGTGCGATAAAAAAACCACAACAGCAGCACAATGGCAATCAGAGTTAAAAAAAGAATCCACAAAGCCTGGGGTAACAGGGACGCACCGAAGAATTCGAGGGGCAGATCGGGGGTCAACGGTGGCAGGGCCATGCGGTTTTTACCCCACACCAGCTTAATCAGGCCGCGCAGAATGATGGACAAACCAACGGTGAGAAAGATCAACACCAGAGGGTTTTCCGAGCGCGCCGGACGCAGGCCGAAGCGTTCAACCAGCATCGCCACCAGCGCCACCCCGGCCACGGCCAGCAACACCCCCGGTACCATGGGCAGACCAAGGGCAAAGAGCGCCGAGAACATCAGCATGCCGCCCAGGGAAACGAAATCGACCTGAACAAAATTGACGATGCCCATGGTGTTGTTGACCACGCAGAACCCCAGAGCAATCAGAGCATAGATCGCCCCGCTGGTAAGGCCGGAAAAACTGTATTGAAGAAAATCAGCAAGCTCAGGCAAGGGCGCTCCGCAGGCAGGCAGAATCAAGCGCCCACAGGGTAGCCAGAATGGCGGTACTTTTCAAGAAAACAAATTTCAAACTGCGGGCAAAACATAATTGTATCTATTCAGCTCCGATGTCACAGTGCCCGAGCCCCCCCCATTCCACGGGCCGCATGAATCCCTCCCTGGAGCTTAGCTGTCGCCATCCGGGCGACAGCTACCCGTTCCATGGCGGCCTCAGGCTCTGCAGGGTGAATAGTTACCTCAAAATTTACATCTGAATCAGTCAGCAGGCGGCCTCACGCCTCACGAATTCAGATTACAGGCAAAAACCGCTGAGGGTGAATCCACAGGCTGGACAGACAGGCGTTTGCAGCGAGCAGGAGAGAATCTGAAAGCCCTGGCGCTCGATCAGCAGGGCTTTACATTGGGGGCA
>JAACTI010000237.1 GCA_009993495.1 Deltaproteobacteria bacterium
TACAGGGTCACAAAGCCACCCATGCAGGTAAAGGCGAGCAGAAACAAGCAAAAAAGACCGGGGTTGCGCAGATGGCTGAAGAGAGAATGCGACAATTTTCCCCAGTGCAGTTCGCGGCGCCGAAAATTGCGCGAAGCGGGCAGAGTCAGCCAGAACAGCAGGGCCAGCAGCACACTGACCAGGCCGATGCCCGCCACCGCCATGCGCCAGGAAAAGAGATCGGTCAGCCAGGCGGTCAGAATTCGCCCGGTCATGCCGCCACAGGCATTGCCGGCAATGTACAAACCCATGGCACTGCCAATGGCGCGTGGATCAATTTCTTCATTCAGATACGCCATGGCCACCGCGGGCACTCCGGCCAGGGCCACCCCCTGGAGCAGGCGCAAAACCAGCAAACTTGGCAAAGTGCTACTGGCAGCACTCGCCAACGCCAGCAGAGAAGCCAGCAGCACCGAAAACCCCATCAGCCCGCGGCGACTCCAGGCATCGGACAAACTCCCCGAAATCGGCAGGCTCAGGGCCAAAGCAAAGGTCGCAAAAGACAGTGACAAGCTGGCAACGGCAGGCGAAATACCGAATTCTTTGACCAGATTGGGGAAAAGGGGCTGAAAGGTATACAGGGTCGAAAAGGTCACAAACCCGGCAAAAAAGAGCGCCAGATTGGCGCGCATATAGGCACGACTGCCGCGTTGAATGAAATTCCGACCCATGAGGCTGCCCGTTCCGAGGGGGGATAAATTGCATGGTAAGAGCTGGGGCTTCGACAACTTCAGCCCGAATCGCTCTCCATCGTCCTGTGCTTGTCGAAGGGTCAATGGGCCATTACGGTATCACCTGGTGGAGAATGACCGCAGAAGAAACCTGCCCCTCAGGCGCGATCTAAATAACGCCGTAAAAAATCACGACTCGGGGCCGGCGGTAAGGACGTGGGCTGATGACGACGCGTCCCCTGGAGAGGGAACGGACTTTGCTCCATGCTGCGCAGGGGGTCAACGCCAACGACCGCCCAGCCATCAGCGCGTTCGAACATCTGCACCTGATCAAGATAGAGTAGAATATCGAGAAATTTGGGTGAAATCCAATCTTCCTTACCATTGCGATCGACGATGCGAATCATTGTTTTCCTCCTGCACGCCAGGATTCGGTGACAACAGCGTGTCCGGGTTGCGCCAGATACTTATCCAGCAGGGCAAAGAGTTCGGCCTGACGAAAGGGTTTCCGCAGCAGCTCCTGCATGCCGGCCTGAATGCACTGCTCGCCGATGAAGCTGTGATCGTGGGCGGTCAGGGCGCAGATCGGGGCTTCAAAACCCTGGGCGCGCAACTGACGGGTTAATTGCAGCCCATCCGTTCCCGGCAAATTGACATCCATCAAGATCAAGTGATAATCGGCATGCGCGACGGCATGCAAAACGTCTTCCGCATTTTTAGCCTCGTCGTAACGCAGCGTTGTTTTCTGCAGCGACAGTCGAATCAGTTCGAGAGTCAAGAGATGGTCGTCAACCACCAGAATTCGGGGGGCGGGTGCATGATCTTCTAAATTGACCGAACTGTCAGCTAAGCGCACAGGGTCTGACGTTTGCGGCAAAGCGCGCTCTGCTTTGGTGTAAATTTTTATCAACTCAGACCGCAGGCAAAATTCTAACACGTTAAAAACTCGCGGAGGAGCCGCTTTTTGACGCACGGTGTGACGCAAACAAATGATGTGTTGGCAAGCACGCGTCGCCTGCAACAGCCCATCATCCTGATCGGCCAACGGACAAGCTGGGGCCAGAATCACCAAATCAAAAGACGGTGTCGCCTGCTCAAGTCGGTGCAAAATTTCAGGTGAACTTTCAGCGCCAACTTCAAAAGCAAGCCCCAGGCTTTTAAGCAATAAGGCACAGGCATCGGTGGCAGGTGAAGGTGCCGCGCACAGGAGAACCCGTGACGGCAACTGCACTGCCGGCGGCACCAGCGGCACCGGCTCCAGCGCCTTCAGCGGCAGAAGGATTTCAAATACGGAACCCTGCTGCGGCGAGCTTTCGACCCGAATTTCACCCGCCATCAGGCGCACCAACGCACGCACCATGGCAAGCCCCAGGCCGGTGCCGCTAAACGAACGGGTGCTGGTTTCGTCGAGCTGCGTGAAAACCCCAAAAACAGTTTCCTGATCCTGCGGATCAATCCCAATGCCGCTATCGGCGATGCGATAAACAAAGCGCCCATCCGGCAGGCGCGCCAAACTCAGCGCCACCTGGCCCTCATGGGTAAATTTGAGGGCGTTGTCTATCAGGTTACGCAGAATCTGACGCAGGCGCCGAGCATCAGCCTCCACCCGCCAGGCCGCCTCTGGACTGACGTTTAGCGCCAGTGCCAGGTTTTTTTCAACGGCCTGCTCCGCGAACTGCGCCATCAGCTCTTCACTCAGCAGGTGCAGATCAACCTCTTCGTGCTGTAACTCAAAACCACCCGTTTCAAGTAACGAAAAATCGAGAATTTGATTGATGATGTCAAGTAATTTATTCCCCGCCCGACTCACCGCGACCGTTAAAGCCCGTTGCTGCGGGTTCAAAAAACTTTCACTGAGCAGTTCGTTCATGCCCAGTACCCCAATCATCGGAGTACGCAGCTCATGGGTCACATTGGCCAGAAAAGCCGATTTCGCCAGGTTGGCGGCTTCGGCTTGGCGGTTAGCCAGTTCGAGGGCACTGATGGTCTTGCGTAGGCGGTGCGTGCGCTCGACAACCTTTTGTTCGAGGAATTTCTGGTAATTTTCAAGCTGCTGATCGCGGGCAGCAATCTGGCTGAGCATCTGATTAAAGCCATCAACCAGTTGGCCGATTTCATCGTTGGACGTTTTCAGATTACGTAACTGGTAGTTGTCGGTCAGGGTTACTGCGCGCATGGTTGCCACCAGGCGCAGCAGCGGCGTGGTGATCTGACGCGCAAACGCCATAGCCAGCAGCAGGCCCAGGGCAAAGACCAGGCACACCAGCAGAGCCTGACGTTTGAGCAGCTGATTGATCGGCCCGACAATCGCGGGCGTGGGGATAAGGATGACGGCATAACTGTCAAATGCGCGCAGGGAGGAGGCGTACACCTGCAAAGACGAATCTTGATGCAGATTGGTAAAATGCACCCGTGTCGGCGAGGACGGGAAGAGGTCGGGCTTTGCGCCAAGGTGCAACATGATCTGCTGCTGTAATTTTGCCAGATACGCAGAACTAGCGGTCGAATTCGGCTGCGGATCAACCAGCATGCGTCCGCGGCTGTCGAACAGGAAGACACTGCCATGACCCGGCAGCGTTATTTGCGCAAAGCTGTCGTGCAGTCGTCGCAACACCCGCTGTCGAGTCTGCTCGGCCAGGGCTTCAATATCAGCAAGATCCAGAACCTGGGCAATCGTCCAGTTCCAGGCAGCGTAACGCTGAAAATAACCGAGAAACTTTCGATCGCTGTCGGGCTCGGCAAACACCACAAAACCAGAGTCGCGCCCGGTACGACCAGTGGCGATATCTTCAACCGCTGGGCGGCCCGACAGATCGACAAGGCTAAAGGCCGACTGCGGCGAGAGTTGGTCGTCGGGCCCAACAAGATACTGGCCGCCGGCATCGATAATCCGCCAATCTCGATTTTCTGCTTCGCTGAGCTGCGCAAACCAGCCAATCGCGGCTTTTTGCGCACGGGAATTATCAAGCCCCGAGGTTTGCAGACGCGTAAACACTGTGGTCGCCAGGTTCATTTGAGCGGCCAGCAGATTTTTACGCTGGGTAATCGCGGCAATTTTGGCATCGAGCAGGGAGTTGTAAGCTTCGGAGACGTGCAGATCGATGAGCTGAAAAATATTGCTTACCGCTTTTTCTTCGGCGCTCAGCAGCGCCGGCCCAAGATCGCGCAGACCCGAGAAGAGAATCAGCCCCGCGGTCAAAACGAAGATGCCGAGAAGACCCAGGGTTATTTTGGTTTTTAATCTGATCATATGTTCAGCGGCAAGCAAATCTTCCGTTTAATCCCCGGTAACGATGCACCTGTTAGGGGCGTGCTCTTTCAGAAAAATCCGCACCGGGGGAGAAATTTATATGCGCCAATCGTCAGAAAATAAAAAATTAGCGTGCAACCTCAATTTTCGGGTAGTTGTCGGCACAGGTTTCGCGGCACAGATCGTTGTAAATTTCAATCAAGCTGGCACGGATAAGAGCAAAATCTTCCGGAAACTCGCTCGGCATCAGCTCAAGGGTAAGAATGCCATTGTAGCCGGTGCGTTGCAGATGATTGAGGAAACGGGTCAAAGGTAAAACTCCGCGGCCGGGAATCAGATGTTCGCGGCCATAACCGTAGTCGGAAAAATGCACATTGCGAATGCGCCCGGAATTGTAGAAATAATGGAAATCAGTGAGAAAGTTGCGCCTGCAGGTGCCCATGTGAGCGGTGTCGAAGGTAAAGAATAAATTCCGTCGCGCGGCAAAAGCCAACATGTCTGCGGTGCGGTGCAAAAAATAACGATGACAGCCAAAGGGGCCGGTCGCCGGCATATTTTCCAGCGTTAAGAGAACCTGACCCTGACCGACTTGTTGCTGAAAATCTTCTATCTGATTCATCCAGCGCCAGAACTTGCGATTGAGGCTCATCCAGTCGGGGGGATGAAAGTTGACCAGGGGAATATTGCAGGCCAGGGCCAATTCCACGGTTTTCTGCAGTTGCCGAATCTGGTCACCCCAGCCATTGAGCTCATAAAAAGGCGCATGAAGTGAGGCGACAGGCAGAATTTTCTGCACTTGAGTCAACAGAGGCAGGCCGCCGCCATATTCGAAATCGCGGCTGACGATGACCTCCAGACTCGAAAAACCAATCTCGGCAGCCAACGCGGTGACTTCGATCAGGGGGCGGTTGTGAAGCGTCCCGGCTGAAAGGTTTAATTGCATAGCTGCCCAAAATTGCCCAAAAAATAAAACTGAAGGTGTACAGCTCGGCCATGGCGATAAAACAACATTTTAGGCGATTTTCTACCAGATCGAATAATGGGTGTCAATCTGAAACAACCGCAGGCTCCGATGCCGTTTCGGGTGGGGAAGGCTTGATAATTTCCTGCAAAACGCTGGTGGCGTAACTTCCCGGGGGCAAGCAAAAATTCAGCAGCAGATCGCTTCCCAGGGGCGACACTGAAGCGGCCACCAGGGGAACGCGCAGGGCACGACGCGCACCGGTCATGCTGAGGCCCTGGCCCAACCGCCAATCGCTGGCGCTGAGACGATATTTTGCCAGCAGGGCGCGCTCATTCTCACCCGGCTGCCGCTGGGCAAGAGGAACCTTACTGCCGAAAAGGGGGGCCGTGGGGCTGATTTCAAATGCGGCAGCGCGTTGCTGTTCAACGGCAAGATCTTCGACCGCAAAACAAGCACCGTTGGCATGCTTGAAAGCCAAATCACCCAGCTGCAAACGATCGAGATCCGGCATGCGCTGGGATAAAAGCTGATCGAATAGCCAGGATTGGCTGGCCGACAGCAAAAGGCGTAACCGTTGCGGGGGCAAGGCCCGCACCGCAGCAGGGTAAGAACGCCCCGCAGCCAGGGCGCGACAGAGCTGTTTTTCGTCGGCCATGCGTGGCGGCAAGAGGCGCGCGGCCTGGGCGAAGTGGCCCGCCTGAAACAGCTGCGCCGCCTGCTGCCAGGCGGGATGAGTAATCTGTTGTGGGTCGCCAAACAGGGTACGGCAAAAACCTTCATAATCACCCCGCAGCAGGTAAAAACCACAGAAATGGGAATTATTGAGCACTCCGAAGCGCTGCTCGCCAAAAAAATTGGGCAGCCCGCGGCGCTCCAGAATGGCAAGAATCTGCCTGGCGGTGGAAAGGGCATCAGGCCCGGGTTTGCGGATGCGCAGACGAAAGCGATTTCCCGCCAAATGGCCAAGGCGCAGCTTGTTGGTGTGCCGCTGCTGGTCGAGCAGCCGAAGAGACGGCAGGTTAAAACGCGACAGCTTTTTTTCACAGTGTGCGGGTAGAGACACCCATTGCCGGGTCAGGGCACGAGCATCCTTCAAGCCCGCATAGCCCAGATCGCGGGGCGAAATTTCAAGCGCTCCCGCCAGTTGGCGCAGCATTTCCTGGGTGGTCATGCCACGTTTTTCCACCAGCAC
>JAACTI010000507.1 GCA_009993495.1 Deltaproteobacteria bacterium
TCTACTTTCAACCCATTCCTATTCGGGGAATATGCGCGAATTGCGCAGTGTTCTGCTACGGGCCATGCTTTACGGCGGCGAACGGATCGACAGCCAGGAAATTCGCCTGGCCTTCGATCAGCAGAGCGAATCCACAGTCAAGAACCCCCCCACCGAGTTCGATCATCGCGGGGAAGCGGGCACCAGCGCCATTTTTGAACAAATTTCCCAGGGCGAGGGCGACTTTTGGCAACGGGTTTACCAACCTTTTTCCAATAAAGAATTAACCCGCCAAGAAGTGATTGCAGTTGTTGAACAGGCCCGTCAGAGCGGGGCCACCAGTATGCCGAAACTGGCGCGCATTCTCCGTGCCTGCGACCCTGAAACCGAAACCCGGCAGTTCTACCGATTCAAAAATTTTTTGTATAAAACGGTCAGAATTTAAAATCAGGGATGGAACACGGTGGGAACGTCAAGGCTGGACGCTACGCCGGATTCAACCGGACCACTCCATGAAACAAGCAACAGAGAAGCCCAGACAAGGCTAATAATTAACAGAAAGATACGCAACATGGCGCGTAATTTAGCACGCGATTTTCCCAGAAGCAACGGCTGATGCAACGCGCTAAAATTAATTTTATTCAGCTTTAAACCCGTGGCATCAGCCCAACCCGGCATGGCATTTTATGCCCTGCTGTGCTAATTTACGCGCCCTGTCAGCCCGCGCTCTCACTGGATAATTTCCCTATGTTCGATCTGGAAAGTCTCAACCCCCAGCAACGTCAAGCCGTTGAACATGAGCGCGGGCCGTTGCTGCTGCTGGCCGGAGCCGGGTCAGGTAAAACCCGGGTGATTACCTGCCGCATTGTCTGGCTGCTGCAACACGTCGGAGTGACCGCCAAGCAGATTCTTGCGGTCACCTTTACCAATAAGGCCGCGCGCGAAATGCGCGAACGAGTCGAACAGATGGTTGGCCGCAAGGGTTGCAAAGGCATGGTCATCAGCACCTTTCATTCCCTGTGTGTACAAATTCTCAAGCAGCATATTGAAAAACTGGGTTACAAGAAAAATTTTTCCATCTACGCGGCCAGCGACCAACAGCGCCTGGTGCGTGATCTGCTGCGTGAACAGGTGAGCGATGC
>JAACTI010000505.1 GCA_009993495.1 Deltaproteobacteria bacterium
CCTGCATGTCTGTAAAGACCTCACACGATTCAGTCTCCTCGAATTCCTGGGGACGTGATCTTATTTTATTGACACTCCTGATCGGCGTATGGTTCGGATTCATGCTCGGAAGCCGTCCTCTATCTGTTCCGGATGAAGGGCGCTATTCGGAAATCCCGCGGGAGATGGTGGTTACAGGGGACTATATCACTCCGCGCTTAAACGGCGTCAAATATTTCGAAAAGCCGGCCCTCTTCTACTGGCTGGAAAGCGTCTCCATCCGGTTTTTTGGGGTCAATGAATGGGGGCTCCGCCTCTGGCCGGCTCTATTCGGCCTCCTTGGCGCCCTGACGGTCTACGGCGCAGGGAGGCGGCTGTACGGGCGGCGCACCGGGCTGATAGCGGGAGCCGTGCTCTCGACCAGTCTTCTGTATTACGCCCTGAGCCGGGTTGTCATCCTGGACATGGCCATGACGGTCCTGCTGGCCGCTGCCCTTCTCGCCTTCCTGCTTTCGACGCACGAGCCCCCGGGCCCGTCGCGGCGTCTCCTCCTCTGGGGCTTTTATCTCTTTGCGGCCCTCGCGACCATGACCAAAGGCCTGATCGGCATGCTGATCCCCATGATGGTTGTCGGCGCCTGGATAGGGATTCTGAATGAATGGCGCATGCTGAAAACCATCTATCTCCCATCGGGCCTTGTCCTCTTCCTGATCGTGGCCGCGCCCTGGCATATCCTGGTCAGCCGGGCCAACCCGGAGTTCCTGAATTTTTATTTCATCCACGAACACTTTTTGCGTTACCTCACGACCATACACAAGCGATATGAACCGGTCTGGTATTTCGTCCCGGTTCTGCTTCTGGGCCTCTTCCCCTGGACCGCATTCCTGGTCCAGTCTATCAGGCACAGCCTTCCCGTTTCGTGGCGGGAACGCCGCGGGCAGAGTGACGCCCTGTTTCTTATCCTCTGGGCCGTTTTGATCTTCCTTTTCTTCTCCGCCTCCGGCTCCAAGCTGATCCCCTATATCCTGCCGGTCTTTCCGCCGCTCGCAATCCTGATCGGCCGCTATCTTGCAACGGCCTGGGATAGGGACGACATGCCGGGCATCCGATCAGGATATGCGATACTTCTAATCATGGTCCTGATCCTTGCCGCCGCCGTCATGGCGGTGATCAGCCATATCATCCCCATGGAAACAGAGCCGTTTGAGACCTATCTTGAAGCATTAGTGCTTATCCTGATA
>JAACTI010000238.1 GCA_009993495.1 Deltaproteobacteria bacterium
GGCCGTCCAGATCACCATAAACTTCGTCGGTACTGATGTGATGGAAACGGAAGGACGCTTGCCGACCTGGGCTAAGGGTGCTCCAGTAACTGCGTGTGGCTTCAAGTAACTGGTAGGTGCCAACAATATTCGTCTGGATAAACTCGCCGGGGCCATCGATGGAACGATCGACATGACTTTCCGCCGCCAGATGCATAACCGCATCGGGCTGATGCTGAGCAAAAACCCGTTCGAGTTCGGGGCGCAGACAGATATCAACCTGTTCAAAAGCATAGCGTTCGCTGGCAGCAACCTCAATCAGTGAATCGAGATTCCCGGCATAGGTCAGCTTATCAACATTGACCACCGCAGCGGTGGTTGAGCCGATGATATGACGTATTACCGCTGAACCGATAAAACCGGCACCACCCGTGACAAGAATTTTCATCTGTCGTTACCACCTTTTATTGCAATGGGTTGCTTCCGACAGCATTTATTCCCACCACCGATTCCCGTCGAAAGAGTTTGGAAAGCTAACACATCTCAAAATTGCTGTGAAGAAATTATTTACCGGCTTTCAGAGGCCGAAAAAAGAATTTTGTCGGCGGCGGCCGCCAGGTCGGCAAGCACCTCAAAGGGCGCATCCGGCGGCAAGGGGTGTCCGCTGCGCACCAGCAGGGAGCGGCAACCTGCCGCCTGTCCGGCCTGGGCATCGGACAACTTGTCGCCGATCATGAAAGAGCGGCCCAGATCAAGCTTAAGCTCGGCAGCCGCTTGCAAGAGGAGACCCGTTTTGGGCTTGCGACAGCTGCAATCCATAGCGTAGGGCGCCTGTCCCCCGACATAATGGGGGCAGACATAAAAGGCGCTGATCTGCACCCCATGGGGGCCAAGCCGAGCCTGCAGGTAGCCATGCAGGGCTTCCACCGCAGCCAGGGTGTAATACCCCCGCGCAACTCCGGATTGGTTGGTGACAACCACCAGCAGAAACCCGGCGTCCTGCAAGTGTTTCAGCGCCTGGGACACGCCGGGAATGAACTCAAAATCTTCGACCCGGATCAGGTAGTTTTTTTCAACGTTGAGGGTGCCGTCGCGATCTAAAAAGATGGCCGGTCGCAATTTGTGCGCGTTCATAGGTTGATTCCGGAGCGCAAAACTTGCGTAAGTTGTCGCGCAAAGCGAAGACCCAATAACGCAGAAGGCGTCACAGTGCCCACCGAATCCGCTGCCTTGCTTTCTCACAGCAATCCGCCAAAGCAACAAGAGGGCGTTTTTTGCGCAACAACCGGCGCGACATAACGCGAGCCCCCCGCTGCCGGTTGGCAGGCCGGTGATCACTGCCGGCGATGATGTCGGCCAACACGGCAAAGATATTGTACTTTTCCATCACAAGGCGGCGCGCTTCAAGGATAGCAGGAAGCCTAAGTTCATATTCCTGATCGCGCATGGCCTTAAGAATCGTTTCCGCCGCGCCCTCGACATCGTTGATATCCAGTGGGATGAAGCTCTCAGCGGGAAAATAATCAGCGGCGTTGGGACAACCACAGTAGAAAGGCAGAGCACAGCCGAGGAAAACGTCGGACAATTTTTCTGTCCAGTGATGCTCACCAATAAAGTTCTCGATGGCCAGGTGGTAACGATAATCATCAAGCGCCTCGGCCTTGTCGTCCATTTCAATCACACCATGGCCGTAAATATCCATCTGCGGAATTTTCGCCTTCAGGGCCTGAGTGAAGAGGTAGCGCTGATTGTGCAGGGTGTGCTTCTGGCGTTTGGTTGAACAGACCGTGGAGAGATTCTTCGACTTCATCCAAGGTTCCGTCGCCATTTCATCATAGCCACGGTAACCCTTTTCTCCCAGGCCATAAAACCACTGCAGGGCTGGCTGGGAAAAAATCCGCCCCGGGTGGGGTAAAGACCGCGGATCCTGGCTGGTCAGAACGTAACGGAATTGGCCCGTATAGGCGTGTCCATAGGACTTGATCGTAGCCGGCTCGGTCGTCACCAGAATTGAGGGCACATCCTCGCGCGGCAACAACTCTTCCTGATAATCTCCAGGGAAATCATTGTAAACAACCAGCCAGTCGTAAGCTTTCGCTTGCAGGTCAAACAGGAATTCACAATCCCCCCAGCAGGGCTTTGCGGCCGGGAATTGTCGAATCCAAACGTGGGTTCGATAGTTCCCGATGATTTTGACTCTTATTTTCGGCATATCACCTACCTGGCCTGCGGGTTACAGGCTCTGCATCTCTTGAAGTTTCGCTATGACCATCTCAACGGTAACGGCCTTCATGCAGCGATGATCCTTCGCACACTGCTTCTTGTAACAGTTTTTGCAGTCAATGTCCGCCTGGATGGCACCAATCTGCTCGCCCACCGGTTTGACCCGCAACGGATCCGTTGGTCCGCAAATCACCAGCATCGGGGTGTCGGTGGCCGAAGCGATATGCGATGTTCCCGTATCATTGCCAACAATCAGTTTTGCCTCGGCGCACAATGGCACGATATCCAGCATTTCCGTCGCACCGCAAAGATTAACTAACCAGGGCGCCTCCAGGGTCTGCTCAATCGCGTTACAAGCGTCGCGGTCATCGGGGCCGCCGATTAATCCAATTTTCTCCAAGCCCCGCTCGACCAGGGCCTGGCCGAGGGCCGCGTAGCTGTCACCCCCCCAGCGTTTAAGATAGCCGGCCGCCTGAGACCCGGGGAAAAAAATGGCATAACGACCGGGGTGCAGACCATGTTCCGCCTGCAACCGTCGTGCATTCCTGACACTGGTCTCAGGAACGCTCAGGCAGGGACGCGGGGTGAGCGGCTCAATTCCGGCGGCGGCAAGGGCCCGCTGGTGAATTTCAAAGGCGGATATCTTGATGCGTCCCACTCCGGAAGAGATCGTATAGGGAAACTCCGGATGGGTACCGACGCGATACGGCGGCGCCCAACCCAAAAGGTAGAGAATTGCCATCAGGGTGCGACTTCGCTGGTTCGACTGCAGGTCGACGATCAGGTCATAGCGCCCCTGACGAACCGACCTCAACCAGGCCAGAATGCCGCTGAAGGAGCGGACATTGTCCGTCAACACCCGACTGAGGCGGTGATCCTTCTCAAACAGCGCCCGGTAAGGTCGCGTGGTATGGAGATCGATACGGGCATCGGGAAAGGCACGATGCAAATCCTCCATCGCTGCCGTAGCGATGACAAGATCGCCCATGGCGCTCCATTTGATGATCAGTATTTTCTTAATGCTGGGATCAGCGGGAAGATCGAACCTGCTATTGATCATCACGGTACCTGCTGAGCACTGTGTCGATGATATTGCTCGTCGACTTGCCATCGACAAAGGGAATCAGCGCAACTCGCCCACCGTAACTTTCCACCAACGCTTTGCCGACCACCTCCTCTGCCAGATAATCTCCACCTTTAACCAGGATATCCGGCCGCACAGATGCTAAAAGATCTTGCGGCGTATCTTCAGAAAAAATGGTCACATAGTCGATGCAATCCAGGGCGGCGAGAATCTGCGCACGTTCAGCTTCATCGAGTAAGGGTCTTTTCTCCCCTTTAAGGCGACGAATGGAGGCATCCGAATTCAGGCCCAACACCAGCAGATCACCCAGTTTGCGCGCCTGTTGGAGATATTTAACATGTCCGGCATGCAGCAGATCAAAACAACCATTGGTAAACACGATCCGCCGGCCCTTTTCCCGTTCCACCCCCAGCAGAAACGCCAGTTCCGTACGGGAAAGAATTTTTCCATGGGGTTGGCAATTGCGCCGAGCAAACTCAGCACAAATTTCCTTTGCTGAAACCGTCGATGTTCCCAGCTTGGCGACCACCAGCCCGGCCGCCAGGTTGGCAAGCCGTGCCGCGGTAGTTAAAGGACAACCGGCGGCCAGACAGGCACCGATAACTGCCAATACCGTATCTCCGGCGCCTGAGACATCAAACACTTCACGCGCCTCGGTCGGCAGATGCTCTACGCTGCCATCCGCCAAAAACAGGCTCATGCCCTCTTCGCTGCGGGTCAGTACCAGGGCATCAAGGAGGAATTGGTTGCGCAGGCGCTGTCCGGCGGTGAGCAACGAGACCTCATCCTTGATCACAACGCCACTTGCCACTTCGGCTTCGCGCCGATTCGGCGTCAACAAAGTCGCCCCCTGATAACGCGTGAAGTCAGCGCCCTTGGGGTCGGCAATGACCGGGATACCGGCCTGGCGACAGAGGTTAATCACCCCCTGGAGCAGCTCGGGCGTCAAAACCCCCTTGAGGTAATCGGATAAGAGCACGACAGCCGTATCCGGCAACTCTTGCCGGACAAAGCGGAGCAGCGCGGTCTGTTCCTCGGCGGAAATTTCGTGCTTGCATTCACGATCGATCCGCAGCATCTGCTGATGGCTGGCCAAAACCCGACTTTTCCGGCTGGTAACTCGCTGTGCCGACAGCAAAACTCCGGTGGTGGCGACCCCGGCCCTGCCAACCAAATCAAGCAGCTTGCGGCCATCGTCATCCGCCCCGACAACCGACGCGACCGCCACCCGGCAACCCAGGGATAAAAGGTTATTGACCACATTACCGGCCCCACCCAGCCGCAACTCATCCCGCTCAACCTCAACCACCGGCACCGGGGCCTCAGGGGATATCCGGCTGGTTTTCCCCCAGATATACATATCCAGCATCAGATCACCAACGACCAGCACTTTTTTTTCGGCAATGGTGCTAAAAATTTGCCGCAACGCATCCCGCTCCATCACTGCGGCTCCCGCTGCAATTGTTCCAGAATAGCCTGGGCCAACAAGGGAATATTGATCTCATGATGGCCGGTGATAGTGTAGCCTTTGCCCTGCCCTGAGGTCGGACGTTTGACCACATTCTGCAGCGGACGATACTGCTGAATCATGTCAAAATTGGCCGTGGTGAAATTGTCGACCCTATGGCCAAGATTCTGCGCAATGGACAGGGCCTTCAGAAAAACTTCCGGCAGCAAAACCGCCGAGCCGACATTCAACCACACCCCGCCATCCCCGAGATCGGCAACGACCGCGGTCAGCAAACGAAAATCCTGCATCGATAATGCGCCAATCGTCGCGCCGTCGGCCTGCGGATGCTGATGGATGATATCGGTGCCGATGGCGACGTGTACCGTCGCCGGGATGCCCTTTTCGACACAGGCAGCGAGCAAACTAAAGTCTTTATAGGGATGGCGGTTTTCGATAATTGCCTGGCCGATGGACTCGCCAAAACCGTAGCCAAGAGCGCGCCCTTTGGCCAAAGCGGCGTTCATCCCCTGCCCGGTCTCGGCGGAAAAGCCGAAATCGCCCTGGTGCAAAACCGCCCCGACATCTTCGGAAGTCGCCCCGACCAGTGAGACTTCGTAATCGTGAATCGTCACCGAACCGTTCATGGCAACAGCACTGATGATCCCGGAATTGATCAAGGTCTTCAGTACCGGCTGGAGACCACACTTGATGACGTGACCGCCGATCGCCAGCACCACCGGACGACCATTGTGATAGGCATTGACCACGGCGCTGACAACGCCACGCAAAGATTCGGCCCCAAGCAGGTTCGGCAAGCTGTCGAAAAATTCAGCAAACGAGCCGCCGATCACCGGTTCGGCGGCAAAGTGTTCAGCGATGTTCACCTTGTTATCACGGGTTTTCATGGCATAGGTCGAAACTCGGTCAAGCTCAATCGGAGTATATTTTTTCATTGCGATTCCAAATCGTCTCGAAAAGCCGCATCGACCACTTCGCACAGAAGATGGATCAGCAACAGATGCATTTCCTGAATACGCGCCGTCCGCTCGGCAGGGACAATCAGGGCATGGTCTGCAACAGCAATCATCCGGCCACCATCACGGCCAATCAGTGCCAAGGTTGTACAACCGATCTGCTTCGCAGTCTCCATCGCTTGATAAACATTCGCAGAATTTCCGCTGGTCGATATCCCCACTAACAGATCTTTCGGCTGCGCCAGCGCCTCAACCTGACGTGAAAACAGCTGCTCGAAACCATAATCGTTGCCGATTGCAGTCAAGGCAGAAGTATCGGTGGTCAAGGCAATCGCCGGCAGACCGGAGCGCTCAACCTCGAACCGCCCAACCAGTTCAGCAGCAAAATGCTGGGCATCGGCCGCAGAGCCGCCATTGCCGCAGAGCAGAACCTTGCCGCCGGTACGCAAACACGCGATCAAGGCTCCCGCACTGGCTGCTAGGGGTTGCTGTAATTCTGCCTCGATCTTCTCAGCCAATGCGATATGTTCACGCACTGAATTTAAAATCTCCATAAATACAACCTGATCAGTGAAGCAAAGGATCCAAAGCGCTGCTCAGCCTCGCGAAAATAGACGTCATAGAAAAGTGGCTTTCATAGGTTTGCCGCGCCAGACGCCCGATTGCCGGCAGTGACGCTCTCGCCGCAATCAGTTCGGCGACCTTGTCGCCCAGTTGTTGCGGATTCCCCGGCTCAACCCAACCAATGCCGAGATGATGATTGTTGTGAAAAGTATCAGGATAGGCCGCTGCACTACGAGTAATCAAGGGTTTTCCGCAAGCAAGCGCCTGGTAAACCTTATTCGGAATCACCCGCCCCGCTTTCTCTGAAGTGCCGAAGACCCCCAGCAGAATATCTGCACTCTGGATACGCTCAGGAAGGTCGGCATAGGGCATCCAATTCTGGAATTCAACATTCTCAAGACCCGCAGCCTGTTGCCGGCACCGCGCCAGCAGAGGGCCTTCACCGATCATCTGCCAGATGACCGGCGGCCCCTGATAAAGGCGGGCCGCCCGGACAATGGTCTCCGGTCCCTGCAGAGCAAGAAAGCTGCCATAGAACAAAATACGTGGCACAGCCGCCGTCTCAACCGGCCCCTCGGCAGGACAGAACAAATTTTCTTCGGCTCCCACCGGCACCACGGCAACCTGTTCGCAAGCAACTCCCAACCTCTCTGAAAAAAATCGCGCATGCTCCCAGGTGTCGGCAATAACCAGATCCGCGGCAGCAAAAAGTCCGCGCTCCCACTGCAACAGCTTCTTCGCCTTGCGACTTTCGGCAGAGAACTTCTTGCGCTCGAATACCTGCTTGTCATAGGCACTGATCAGCGGGTCAAAAACCACGGGGGTGTTGTTTCGCCGCCCCCAGCGAACGGCTGCGGCCAGGTCGCGCTGGCGAAAACAGGGCACCCAGAGTAGATCGGGGCGTTTAAGCCGCACGGCCCAAGCCTGCAGATCTCCAGTTCGACTCAATCCGGGCTGAAAATCCTCTATTGTCCAACCAGCCCTGGTGAGGAGCTGACGCAAAATACGATTACGCGAGTATTCAGGGGCAAACCGGCCCCACCAGAGCACCCTTCTCATCGGGGTCTTTGCTGGGGCAAAACACGGGAAGCGTGTGAGCCGAGATGAAGAGACGCCAGATAAAAAACGG
>JAACTI010000506.1 GCA_009993495.1 Deltaproteobacteria bacterium
ACCAGTTGCGGGCAGAGTTTCGCCTTCAAGATTGGCAAAGCTTTCCGCCGCCAGCTTGTCAAGCGCGAGGCTGGCATCTTCATCGTAAACCACCACCACCAGGCGGTCACCCTGACGACGTTCAACGCGCTTGAAGACGATATCTTGCTCACGCAGCTGACCTTCGAGCTGATCGGCCAGAGAATCAACCCGGCTTTCGACGGCCTTGTCGACATCGACTCCCAGAACCAGATGCATGCCTCCTTGCAGGTCAAGGCCCCGATGAATCGGGTCAACCGCCTTCTGCCACCACTGAGGCAGACTGTCATAGATAAGACTTGGCGCGACGGAAAACAGGGCCAGACCCAGGCAGATGAAAACCAACAGCCCTCTGGCTTTGAGACTCTTCGACATAACTGTCGTTACTCCTTTCAAACGAACCCTGCGGATATATGCGGCTTAAGCGCAAACCAACTGACAGCTTCAGGCATCGCCTTTGACTTCCGTGATCGATGCGCGATTGACTTTAATTTTGACCCCGGTGGCGACTTCAATGCTGACGGTCGTTTCTTCCACGGCTGCAATTTTACCGTGAATCCCACCGGCGGTCACAATCAGGTTGCCGGGTTTGAGGGCGCTGATCAGTTCACGGTGCTGTTTAGCCCGTTTTTGCTGCGGACGAATGAGCAGAAAATAAAAAACCGCAAACATCAGCACCAGCATGATCAGCCCTTCATACCCCTGCTGTCCACCCTGTGCTCCACCTGCCATGGCAAATGCTTCAGATACCATCGTTACTCTCCTTGAAATAAAGTTCGGCTGAAATCAGCCATTTCTGTTTTATGATGCCTGTCGAAGCCGGTAAAAGTCACGCCGAAAATCGTCAAATCGTCCCTGGGTAATAGCGGCACGCACTTCGCCCATCAGCTGCTGATAATAATGCAAATTATGCTGGGTGTTGAGCACCGACGCGAGAATCTCACCACTTTGAAACAGGTGCCGCAAATAGGCGCGACTGTAATTTTGGCAAACATAACAATCGCACTGCGGATCAAGGGGCTGCTCATCACTACGGTAGCGCGCCTGCTTGATACTCAGTTTGCCCTGGCGGGTAAAGAGCACGCCATTGCGGGCGTTGCGCGTCGGCATGACACAATCAAACATGTCGCAACCACGGGCAATTCCCTCGATCAAATTTTCCGGGTGCCGACGCCCATCACATAGCGTGGAGCATCATCTGGCAGCAGGGGCAGGGCATAATCCATCACCTGATACATAGTTTCGGCTTCTTCCCCCACCGACAAACCACCCAGGGCATAACCCTCGAACCCAATGTCGATCAGTTGCTGAGCACTGCGAAGCCGCAAATCTTCAAACATACCGCCCTGCACAATACCGAACAGGGCTTTTTCACCCCCGGCGGGCAAGGCCTCACGACAGCGTCGGGCCCAACGCGCCGAACGATCCGTTGATGTCGCCACGTAGGCACGTTCAGCCGGATAGGGAAT
>JAACTI010000512.1 GCA_009993495.1 Deltaproteobacteria bacterium
TATTTACGGTAACGTTATAATTATGCAATGGAATCAAAGAACGCTCCCGCTCAACGCAAAACTCCCAAGGCGGGGATTGATTACCCGCGCAACTACGCCGAGTTTCTGGCGTGGTTTCCGGATGACGCTGCCTGCCTCGACTATCTTGACTGGATTCGATGGAAGGACGGGTTTGAGTGCCCGTCGTGTCACGGCTCTAAGGGCTGGCGCATGAAGAATGGCAAGTGGTGGTGCGATGCGTGCCGAAATCGAATCTCCTCCACGGCTGGCACAATCTTTCATCACGCCAGAACGCCCCTGACTGTTTGGTTCGCTGCCGCTTGGCACCTGACCGCAGCTAAAAATGGGGTTTCCGCCAAAACGCTGCATCGAATTCTTGGATTTGGCTCCTATCAAACAGCCTGGGCGATGCTGCACCGGTTCCGGTGCGCAATCAGCCATGCCGGTCACGATATGCTGTCCGGACACGTTGAAGTGGATGAGACTGTCTTTGGAGGCGTGCGCCAAGGCAAGCGCGGGCGCGGTGCCGAAGGTAAGGTGCTGGTGGCTGTCGCCGTAGAATTGCTCTCCCCAAAGGGGTTTGGGCGTTGCCGCTTGCAGATTATCCCCAACGCCGAAACCAAAACGCTCAAAGCCTTTATTCAGAAGCACATCAAACCGGGCTCGACCATCCGCACGGATGGACTGGTATCCTATCCCAGTGCCACGAAAGACGATTACATCCATCAAGGTACGTCCATCAAGGGTTCCGGCAAAGAAGCCAACGAGGTTTTGCCGGGCGTACACCGTGTCGCAGCGCTCGTTAAGCGTTGGCTGATGGGGACTCACCAAGGCTCCTTCGAAGAAGATCACCTGCAGGCTTATCTGGACGAATTTGTGTTCAGGTTCAACCGCCGCAAATCCGCTCATCGCGGTATGCTCTTCTTTCGCCTGATTGAGCAGTGTGTCGCCATGCATCCTATGCCCTTTCATGAGCTTGTAGCCAATCCTAAGCCTAAAATTGAGAAGCAGGGGTTCACCGTACCACCCAATCTTCACAATAAAGCGCCCGCATCGCTGGATATTTCCGTGCCATCTCATCCTTGGCGGACGGTGTTACCGTAAATAGCTGGATACCCC
>JAACTI010000513.1 GCA_009993495.1 Deltaproteobacteria bacterium
TCTTGAAATTCGTCGGGAGCGTTCATGCTACGCTGCTTTTCCATAATAACCTGCTTGGTTCTGCTGCTGCTGGCCCTGCCGGCGGCGGTTTTTGCTGCACGCGGCAAGCTCAGCGGCAGTGCCGAGTTGATGTATGCTGGGCAAACCGCGGAAACCGACGGGGTGAAAACACTGGATGCCCGCAGTTTTGTGCAGCAATATTCTCTGCTTTACACCAAAAAAGGCGAGTTTCAGCGTGGTCGTCTCGGGGACTATGATGTTGCCTTGGGCTACGAGTGGAACTGGGTCGACAGCGAAATCAATGGCGACAAGGTTGAAATCGACAACCCCCTAAGCAAAATTCTTTACCGCGGCGATATTAAAATCGCCCCCGGTGGTCTGCCTTTTCGCCTGCATGCTTTTTCTTACGATATGCACCAGACCAGCTTCACCTCATCGGATCTGGGAACCCTGTTCGCCAATGACGATCAAACAACGGCTAACAGCGGAATTGTTACCGATATCAATAACGGCACCCACTTGACTACCGGCATTACCCTGGAAGCCGGCGTGCAGAACGGTAATTACCAAGGTCAGTTCCGCGATATGCTCGCCACCCTGCCGCGCTTGCTCATCGATTACAAGCAAGATGTGGTGCGCGATGTCAAAGGGCCCAATCCCCGCAGTTACCTTGACCGCGACCTGGCCTTTGTGTCGCTGAACAAGAAAAACAACTGGTTTCATTACCGTCGTTTCGAACATATCGACAAGGTCGATTCCGAACAAAACACCAGCGAAGATACCTTTCTGCTCGGTACTATCGACCATACCAATCGGCGCCAGTGGGTCAACCTGACCAACTGGATTCAAGTGTCGACGGATATCTCCTACACCAACAGCAATTCCAATCGCAATCAGGCCGGGCTTGACAACAGCCAACGCTATGATGCCAATTTCTTTACCAAGGCGCAGCGTACCCGCTGGGGGCTGGATAACTTCAGCACTTACAGCCGTATTCGCAATCAGGATCGTCTGGAACAGAGCCTTGAAGTGCCCTTCTTCGCTCGCGGCGAGCTGAACCGCGACACCAGTTGGCGTTTCCAGCTTGAATCCCTGCGTTATGAAGATGAAAGTCAAACCAGCAGTTTCTCCCGTGAGCGTCAAGGGCTGTATCTGCGCGGTCAGGTTGAAACCTTTCGTCAGGCGCGTTATTTGATGCGCCCCATGTGGAACTGGAAACCAAAGCGGGTTCTGAAGGCAAGGGACAAAGCGGGCACGCCAGCCTTGAACTTTATTCCAATCGCAACTACCGCAGCAACAGCGATCTATTCGCCAGCTACGGGGTGATGTACAGCTCGGGTACCGGCGATACAACAAATGCCGATGTGTCCTATGTAGAGCAAAAGCTTCACTTGCGCATGGAAAGTCAGGCCAATACCATGTTTCGTCTGGGCGCTGAAGAACAGATTGTTTACGGCAGTGGTCAGTATGACAGCAGCGTCAGTGATCGGATCAATGCCGATTTAGGCGGGGTTGCAAGTTTTGATGGCGGCAACGGCTCTTTCGATGACAGTCTGTTGCGTTCGACAACCAGCACGTTCGTTGAAATATCTCTGCTGAAGGGTCTGAAAAATCGTTTTGGCGTCGATTATGATGTGATCGAGTCTGATACGGTGACGGGTCGCCAGCTGGCCTTGAATCATCGCCTCGATTACAACAACGGCGGAGCCTTCTCGGTTTACTGGATCAATAATTATGTCACCGGTGACGGCATGCCGGGCAGCGAAATTAACCCGGGTGCGGGCACGGCCTCGCAGATTGACGGCACCGCGACCAGCCAATCGAATTTTGATAACAGCTATGCCACCACTCTGCGTCTGCGGCATAATCGGAGCCGTGCCGCCCAATTTCAAGTGACGCTTGATTACGAAATCTTCAATTATAAAAACGGTGATAGCGCCGATCGCGCCAGCGTCCAGGAAAGCTATGAATATACCTTCTGGCACGTGAATGGCCGCATCCGCAAGCTTTTGACCCTGGGGCAAAAAGCCGAATACAGCAAAACCACGTCCTTGGCCACGGAGCCCGAAGAGCTGCAAGCCTATTCGGTTTACGCCAGTTACTACCCCACCTACAACACCCTCCTGTCGGCTCGCCTGCGCTATGAGCTTGATGACCTGGCAGACACCGAAACTCTGCTGACCTTCCTGAGTGCCGGCATGACCTTCGCCAAGTTCCAGGCCAGTATCGATTATTCCTACGGTCGCCGCCCCGAAACATCCACCAATCCCGATGTGCTCGAACACAAGTGGGAAGCCAAAATCAAGAAAACCTTCTAACCCATCCCCGGCCTGATGGCTGAACGTCCCAACCGGCGTCAGCTTTGAGCAACGGTATTTCTGCCCGTTGTTTAAGCGACCGCGCCCTCGCACTGAGCTTTTGACAAAGCCTGTTACGCCCGCTATTCTGGCATGGCGAACATTTTGCGTTTGATAAAAAACAGTTATGTCGGAATCTTATGCCGAAAATATGCTCTGAATTCCCTGTATCGAAGCAGTTAGAGCGTGAGTTGCTGGCGCGACTTGCAGCTCTGCCCGGCCTGGTGGCGGCCTATCTGCATGGCTCGGCAACCAAAGGGCGGTTGCGTAAGGAGAGTGATCTGGATATTGCTCTGCTGCTGGCGGATGAAAAAGACTCGGCGGACGATCTGGCCGCGTTGGGGGCCGATCTGGAAGTGATCGTTGGCCGTCCCGTTCATCTGGGGGTTCTTAACCTGGACAGGTTGATTTATGCCACCGAGGTGTATCAGCATGGCTGCGAACTGATCTGCCTAAATCGGGAGGAGCATGACCGTTTTTTCATGCGCCTGCTTTCGGCCTATGCCGACTACAATTTTGCCAGGCGTGAAGTCCTTTCTTCTTATCTGGTTCGGGAGTCTGACCGCCCATGAATATTTTATTGAACAAGGGGGCAATTATTGAGCGCTGTATCCGCCGCATACGCCAGGAACACCAAGCCTGCCCGAATCTGGACGATTTTACCCACCTTGATGCGCTGATTCTGAACCTTGAACGGGCCTGCCAGGCGGCCATCGACATGGCCATGCATGAGGTTGCGCGCCGTCATCTGGGTATGCCGCAGGGAGCTGCCCAGGCTTTTGAGCTGCTGGCTCAGGCAGGCACGCTGGACAGGGAGCTCGCCTCTTCGCTGCGGGGCATGGTGGGTTTCCGCAACATTGCTGTGCACGAATACCAGCAGCTGGATATCGCGATATTGCAGAGTATTCTGAATACCGGTCTCGACCAACTGGTCAGCTTCTGTTTCTGCCTTGGTGTGCGCATCGTCTCTTAGAGGTTTGGTGG